>CAJUPP010000087.1 GCA_910588325.1 uncultured Hungatella sp. | reverse complement strand
AGGCAATGGGTGATATCAGCAACTGTTCCAATGAAATCGGTAAAATCATTAAGACCATTGAAGACATTGCTTTCCAGACCAACATTCTCGCCCTTAATGCTGCCGTGGAAGCCGCCCGCGCAGGCTCTGCAGGAAAAGGATTTGCCGTTGTTGCCGATGAAGTCCGCAACCTGGCAAGTAAAAGCGCAGAGGCTTCTAAGAACACTTCCGTTTTGATTGAGAACTCCCTTAGAGCAGTGGAAAACGGAACCCAGATTGCCAACGAGACTGCTCATTCCCTGCTTCAGGCAGTACATGACGTAAAGGAAATGACAGACATTATCAGACAGATTTCCGAGGCCAGCAGCGATCAGGCTGATTCCATCGCTCAGATTACGACAGGAATCGACCAAATATCCAGCGTTGTACAGACAAACTCGGCAACGGCACAGGAAAGTGCAGCTGCAAGCGAGGAACTGTCCAGCCAGTCACAGCTTATGAAGAGCCTTGTAGGAAAGTTTAAGCTGAAAAACAGTTCAAATTTCTCATAAGGATGCCCGACAAAGACGCCAAATCCCCTCCACATACAAAAATGCGGAGGGGATTTTATATTCCTTTCCTGTGAAACCATCAAATGAAAAACAGCAGACTTAACGTATCCTAAGCCTGCCATTTTCTCTCACTGACTCACATCTGCCGTAATCTCCCCTGCCACTGCGCACATGGCCGCTACTGCGGGAGATGCCAGATAGATTTCCACTTTAGAAGTCCCCATACGTCCCAGAAAATTCCGGTTGTTAGTAGCCACTACCCGTTCCCCGTCACTTAAGATTCCGCCTGTCCGCCCGCAGCACAAACCGCATCCCGGATGAGTGATGATGGCACCAGCTTCTGCCAAAGTCTTCATGGCACCACAGGCAGCAGCCTCCTCATAGACCTTCCTGCTGGCCGGAGTCACAATCAATTTCACAAAAGACGACACCCTTTTCCCTTCCAGCACCCGGGCAGCCATCTGAATATCCTCCAGACGTCCGTTGGTACAGGATCCGATAAACACCTGATCAATCTTAATTCCCTTTAACTCGCTTACGCTGCGGATCTTATCCACCTGGGAAGGGCAAGCCATCACCGGAACAAAGTCCTCCGCCCTGTAGGTCATAACCTTACAATAAGAAGCGTCCCCATCCCCAAACAAGCTCTTTTGATACTTATCCAGCTCAATCTCACAGTACTCTGCCGTCTTCTCATCCGGCGTAAACAATGCGCATTTCGCTCCCGCCTCAATAGCCATATTAGCCATGGTCATACGACTGCTTACGGTCATCTCATCCACTGTCTGGCCGGAAAATTCCAATGCCTTGTAAGTAGCTCCGTCCGCCCCCAGATCTCCGATAATCCGCAGAATAATATCCTTGGACATCACATATTCCGGCAGTTTTCCTTCAATCACAATCTTTATGGTCTCTGGCACCTTCACCCATAGATTTCCCGTTCCCAGTATGGCAGCCATCTCCGTATAACCGATACCTGTGGAAAATGCACCCACACACCCGTAAGTGGTGGTATGGCTGTCTGTCCCGAACACCACGTGCCCCGGCTTCACATATCCCGCCTCTGTCATCAGCTGATGGCAGATTCCGTCACTCCTATGGATATTTTTTATGCCATACTTTTTAGCAAACTCATCCCCAACTTTATAATGTCTGGTATCATCCAGCTGGCTGGCCGGTACCAGATGATCATAAATCAGAACCACCTTATCCGGATCCCACAGCTTTGAAAATCCCATCTCATGAAATTTATCCACAATAAACGGAATCATAATATCATCCAGCATCACCCGGTCCACTGCCACCGTCACAATCTCTCCCGGCTTCACTGATTCCGCACCAATATTGTGGGATATGATTTTTTCTATAATTGTCTGCCCCACGTCTTCTTTCCTCTTTTCTTTAAAAATACGCCTTAACCACCTAGCCCATTTTGAATCCTCATTGCCTTCACCAGCCCTCCGGCCTGAAGGATCTCCACCAGATTCTCAGGCAGAGAAGCAATGGGATATTTCTTTCCTTTATAATCAATCTCCTCATTCACCGTAACCGTAACCCTATCCCCCTCTTCCACATCATCATACAGATCCGGCTGTTCTATCAGCAGCAGTCCGTTATTAATGGAATTGCGGAAAAAAATACGTGCAAAGGATTTCGCCACAATACATTTGATTCCCAACGCCTTAATCACCTCCGGCGCCTGCTCCCTGGAGGAACCGCAGCCGAAATTCTTCCCTGCCACAATCACATCCCCCACCCCAATCTGCGCCGCCAGTTCCGGCCGCAGAGGACTGAACCCATACAGCTTCATATCCTCAATGGTCTTCAAAGCCAGGTACTCTGTAGGGATGATAATATCCGTATCGATATCATCCCCCAGCTTCCAAACCTTTCCTGTAAACTGTTCCATAGTTTTCTCTCTTTCTATACTATCTCACTCTTTCCCAGATTATTTTTTCAAATTGATCTCTTTTTCAAAAAAAGCCTTCTCTAATATACGATATTCTTCTGCCGAACACAATTCCTTACACCTTTTCTTATATTCGTCGGAACGTTTTAACATACTGAAAATTTTATCACAGGGAAACAAGGATGGCTTTCTATTCTCCATCCTGAAAGCTGCTAAAACCATCTCTTTAAACGGTTACATCATATCCGCCCTGCAGATCTCACCCTTCACCGCCGACGCGGCCACCGTGGCTGCCGAGCCCAGATAAACTTTAGAAGACGGATGCCCTGCCCTCCCTTTAAAATTTCTGGTTCCTGTGCTGATCAGCACCTCATTCTCTCCGATAACTCCCTGACAGCTGCCCCAGCATACACTGCAGTTGGGATTCATAACAATAGCACCACTCTTCATAAAGATATCTATCAGGCCTTCCTCAAGTGCCTGCAGATACACCTCTTTGCTGGCAGGCACCACCAGAAACCGCACGTGCTCCGACACCTTTCGCCCCTTTACAATGGCCGCCCCCACTCTAAGCTCATCGATACGCCCATTATTGCAGGACCCTAAAAATGCCTCGTCAATCCTTACGCCGCATACATCATCCACGGGAACCACATCATCCACAAAATCCGGTCTTGCGGCCACCGGCTGAATCTTTGATAAGTCGAAGATATATTCCCCTGCATACACTGCATCCGCATCGCTTTTAAACACCGCCTTGGGTTTCCGTCCCCGCTCCTCAAGATAGGCAAGAGCAATCTCATCCGCCTCAAAAATCGCTGTCTTTGCCCCGGCCTCCACAGCCAGGTTGCACAATACCATCCTGTCATTGACGCTAAGTGTCTTTGCACCGTCTCCACAAAACTCCATCACCTGATAATTGACCCCGTTGGCACCGATCTTTCCGATGATTGTTAACATCAGATCTCTGGGATACACCCCCTCCGGCAGTTTTCCCGTAAGCTTAAACTTTACCGTCTCCGGTACCAGCACCCAGGAAGTCCCCGTAACCATACCATATAAAAGATCCGTACATCCTACGCCGGTTCCAAAAGCCCCCAATGCCCCGTATGTACAGGTATGGCTGTCCGCTCCGAAGATCAGTTCTCCCGGGCATACATAATGCTCCATCATAATCTGATGACACACTCCCTGTCCTTCCCAGAAATCAATCTGATGCTCTCTGGCAAAGTCTCTCATCTTTTTCTGAGAAGCTGCTGTCTTGGGACTGTCGGAAGGAACATTGTGATCCACAATAAACACCATTTTTTTCGGATCTGCAATCCGTGGATGCTTTAATTTATTGTGATACATATCCACCGTCAGATGGGTGGTCCCGTCATTGCTCATCATTCTGTCCAGATTCACCGTATGAATATCTCCAGCCTTCACCTCCGGCACATTTGCAGCCAAAGCGATAATTTTCTCTGCGATTGTCATTCCCATATCCTATACTTCCTCCTTTTTCCAATGAAGCGGCACGCGACTCTTCCGTCGCCTGCCAAGTCGTCGGAACGATTCCAGTTGTGAAATTTCGTTTCACAAGCGTTCCTCCTCTTCCAATGAAACGGCACGCGACTCTTCCGTCGCCTGACAAGTCGTCGGAACGATTCCAGTTGTGAAACTTCGTTTCACAAGCGTTCCTCCTCATTCAATGATGCGATTAGGCCTCCTTGGTTTAAAATATTTTGCATATACTCTGGCAGCCTGGTACAGGAGTATACCTTTCCCTTTGCCTTGGCGATGCCTTCGGTTAGTATCAGCTCCATCTCGTCCCCGGTCTCCACCTGGTTCGGAAGTTCCTTACAGACTATCACCGGAAGGCCGATATTGATAGCATTTCTGTAGAAAATCCGGGCAAATGATTTGGCTATCACGGCTTCTACCCCCAATGCCTTCAACACACTGGGCGCCTGCTCTCTGGAGGAACCGCAGCCGAAGTTTTCACCGCCTACCACATAATCTCCCGGTTTAACCTTTTCCGGAAATTCCGGATCCAGAGATTCAAACGTATGTACCTTCATCTCGTCAATAGTAGGGAGTAACAGGTACTGGGACGGAATAATCTGATCCGTATCCAAATCATTATGAAATTTAAAAATTTTACCAACAGACATGATATATGCCTCCATTTTTTTAATTAGTGATTGTATTATAACACCTCCACTGTTATAATAGCAATATATAATAATCATACTTATTATAATAGATGGTTATGAGGAAAGAAGGGACTTGTATGTTTACATTTTTTAATTCGGAAAGTCTGTGGATGGGAACCGACCTGCAAGTATTCAGTCATTTACGTGCCGTATTAAAAGCCAATCAGATCCCGTACAAGCATAAGGTGTCCAACCGGCTGGGACAATGGAACGGCGCCGGCACTACCAGAGGACGTATGGGCAGCACCGGATTTCCATCTGACCAAATGTATCAGTATGAAATTTTCGTCTACAAAAAAGATTTGGAAAAAGCAAGATATTTGATCCGACAATAAACCTCCCGGCGGCGGGACTTTTATAGTAAGGACAAAACGTAAAGGAGAAAACCATGGATATTAAAATGACATCCGGCTTCCGCTCTCGCCAGACTGTTTCCACAGCCTCAAGACCGACCGGAAATCCCTCAAAAAATGATGTGGAAAATAAAACGGCTCCCATCACAGACACGTTCCAATCCTTTGCCTCCAAACAATTGGGAGACCGTATGCTTTCAGGCACAGCCAATGAACTCCGCCTGGACCACTCTGCTTTATCACCCAAAACACTGGAATACTTTGAGCCTGACGAACATGACGGAATCGACTGGGAAAGACTGGAAAAGGAACACTTCGGAAACAGGCAGGTAACCTTAGAGAATGGGGATTCTCTAAGAAAAAATGTTGACCATATGATTTCCATGTATGTGTCTGTAAAAAGCACGCTGGAGGAAAAGTATGGCGACAGGGAAGACATTCTGACAGAAAAGATGAACCGCTTAAACGATCTTCTGGACAAATCCAAAAGACAGATTGTCAGTTCCTATGAAGAATCCGTAGGCCGTTTTTATGAAACTATGGGCAATAAAGGAGCGGCTTCTTCTATGGGTTTTAGCCTGTCTGCTGCCATAGATAAACGGATTGCCCAGATGGAGGAAGTGGCAAAGATCATGAACTCCTTCGCAGACGGATCAGGCTCTTCCTACATTTATAAACAGCTTGTTATGGAGGTATGGGCCTTTAACCAGCGGGAAGAGAAACCAGTATCCGGGGACACTTCTTCAGAGGATGTCTCCCCAAAAGTCTCTTTGTCAGAGGATAATGAAACCTACAGTCTTAAAGATCTGGAAGTTGCTGGCATGGCAGCAAAGGCAGCAGCCAATATGAACATTGACGGTCTGGGCTTTATGAGTGATGAAGAACTGGGGATCTGCCTGGCCTCCCGGTATATGAAGATGGCCTGTCTTTTAAGCCACATGGGAACTGGAGAAAACATGAGCCATATGATTCTCAAATCCTTCGAAACCTTTTTAAACCAATCTTCCGGCAATGCCCTGTCCGGCAGCAGCTTTTCTGCCAGAACCTACAAATACGCCCTGATGCAGTACCGTTCTACAGGAGATTTAAGGGAAGCCGTCACACAAACCGGCAGAAAATACGCCTCCGACAGCTTCTTCTCTGATTTCCGGCATTTCGGCGGCAGTGTGTCCATGTCTTTATCTACCCGGTACAATCTGGATTTGGATCAGTTTGTAAGAGATTTGGAGAACATCGGAGCTAACGCTGTTCTGCCCTCTATTTCCGGAACCGGTATCCATGGATTTTCTGCATACATGTAAGGCGTGCAATTATGGTGCCAAAAAATATTCTTGAGAAATGAAAGGAGGCGAATCTGTCCATGGAACAAAATCTGTCCCACTATAAAATCTTCTATGAGGTGGCCAGAGCAGGCAATATTTCCAAGGCTGCCAAGGAACTCTATATCAGCCAGCCAGCCATCAGCAAAGCCATCGGAAAACTGGAGGACAGCCTGGATACCGTGCTTTTTACCCGAAATTCCAGAGGTGTACAGCTAACAGAAGAAGGCAGTATTTTATTTGAACATATCCGCTTCGCTTTCGACGAACTGACTGCCGGCGAACTGGAACTAAAACGTTTCCGTGAATTTCATATGGGACATATCCGTATCGGTGTCAGTAATACCCTTTGCCGTTTCATCATGGTGTCCTATTTGAAGGGCTTTATTGAAAAATATCCTCATATAAAAATTACCATAGAAAATCAATCCACCAGCCAGACCCTGGCTATGCTGGAACAGCAGAAAATCGATCTGGGGCTGGTTGCACAGCCGAAGCCTCAGAAAAATCTGTCGTTCCTGCCTGTTATGGAGATTGAAGACATTTTCGTGGCCACTCCCAGCTACCTGGAAAACTTAAGGCTGCGGGAAGGCGATGACGCAGATATCTTTCAGGCAGGGAACATTATGCTTTTGGATCGCAACAATATTACCAGACGATACATTGACGACTATATGTCCACCAATCACATCCAGGTCAACAGCCTTTTGGAGGTTACTACCATGGACCTGCTGATTGAATTTGCCAAAATCGGTCTGGGAATCGGAAGCGTTATCCGGGAATTCGTAGCAGATGAACTGGAATCCGGCCGTCTGACACAGATTCCCTTAAATTCTCCCATTCCAAAAAGAACGGTGGGATTCGTTCATTATCCCAACCGTTCTTCCGGCGCATTAAATTCCTTTCTGGCATTTGCCGCAGAGCAGAAATCCCTGTGATTTGTTTCCTGAAAGTCAGAGGCCCGTATCATATGAGACCTGCTCCGGCTGCCAGAGTTTACATGCTTTTCTCCAACAGCCGCCGGAAAATAAACAGCAACAATGCATAGACGGCGGTTACCACCAAAAGCACCTGTGCAATCATTTCGTTGAAGAATACTCCTGCCAGAATTCCAATGTATAGAAGCAGAAACATGGTGTAGCCGCTGTACGCCCAGCACTTAAGGCCAATCTCCCGGTTTCTCTCATCTGTCTCCATAATCTCCCTGCTCTTTTTCAAATCGGGATTCTTTAAAATCTTTTGGTTCCTTACTACTTTAAGGATTCCTCCCACCACAAGGCCGATCCCAAACCAAATACACATCTGCCCCGTAACCTCTGTTGTTTTCTCTACTGCGAATGCTGCAGCTATGGATAAAAATCCCAAAAGAGCTGCTCCCATGCCAGCACGAATCCTTACTCTGCATCGCTTCTCAAAATTAACAGTGCCATGTCCGAATAACTGCTCAAATAACATTATTATTCCTCCTCAAATAAAAATACTTCCTCGATTTGCCTGCCAAAATACCTGGCTATCTTGTAGGCCAGCTGCAGAGATGCATTATATTTCCCGTTCTCCAAAGAGATAATGGTCTGCCTGGTTACTCCCACCGCATCTGCCAGATCCTCCTGGCGTATCCGCTTCTCCTTCCTCAATTCCTGGATTCGGTTTTTCACCCTACCACCTTCTTCCTATGCACGAAGTGCTGACTTGCATTATTCTAAAGAACAGCACTTATCGTTTAATTGTAAAATTTGCTTTACATTAAAAGTATAATATACTTTACATTATATGTCAAGCACATTTTACATTTCTCAAAAAATTTTTTAACAAAACAAAGGCTGCCGTAATCTTCAGCAGCCTTTTCTAAAGTTTTCTTCTCCCTATTCTTAAAAGCCGACGGCCAAGAAAGTCTCTACAAATTCAGCTCATGGCTTAAGCTGTTTGGCACCCCTCTCGGTCCTCGTATCGCATAAATCCCATACTCTTTTTTCAGCCTGTCAAAGGAAAACCGTCCTTCCTCATACCTTCGCAGAAGCTTAATATTCATAACCGTGGTGATAGTCAGGTTCTTATCCTGATAATTGTAAGGAATATCGCTTTCTGTCACCTTGCATTTATAGAGAATCTCCGATACCGGAGCCGCCACATACATAAATACCGTATCTCCGGCTTTCATATTGCCGCTCTGCTTCCACTGGATCGTCTCAGCATTGTCAAAGGCATGCAAAATATCGTAAAATTTAGGGTTTGCCGGAATGATCCATTCCCTGGGCGGACTCATTTTCTTCTGTTTTTTCTTTGAGGCAGTAGCCAAAAAACTTGTATCAATCAATTCATAAACCCTATCTGCTTTCACCGTGCCATCCAAAAGGACTGTGATCCAATGTTTCTTGTTCATGTGATAGGCAGGAAGAATGCCCCCTTCCCTCAGCAGCATATCACGAAACATAAGGTCATCAATTTTCAAATTGATCACATCCACAGATCCGTCTCCCGAAAGCCCCAGCCTGTCCTTTCCCACTTCCATCACCAGGGCAAACCATTTCTTATTGTCGCTGTGGCGAAAAACCGCATTGCTGTCATATTTCGCCCATGGATACTCCGGAGAGAGCTTATACTTCTTTTTTATGTATGCAAAAACCAGTTTCTTCATAGGTCATCTCCTCTTTGTCAACATCCATGTCTTCTTCCTGACTGAAAAATCATATGCCTGTCTCACCCATTGAAACCATTCATCTAAAAAATGAGCTTCAATCCCCCCGCTGCCTCTGCCTTTTCATCCGCTTCCCATTCTTTATAAATTCAATCAATTCTTCTAAATCATCAAACTCATCGTAATCCCCATGGATTCCTTCCCGATGATAAGCCACCCCGTTTTTCTCATTTCGTTCCAGAAAATCCAGCAAAGCTTCCAGCCCAAAGCGTTTTGCAAACATGGTAAAACCATAAGGCTTCATCTTCGACAGCATCCCTTTCCTGCACTGATTTTCACACAAAAAGCAGTTGGATATTCCTTTTTCGATTGAACACTTTCGGTTTTCACACCATTCCTTATCCTGACATTCATCGGATTGACAGCCATTACATCTGGTATTATCGGAGCACAGGCAACAGGCCAAACCACATCTTGCAATCCCAAGTTCTCTTCTCATCTTGTCATTCCCTCCAAAATCTGAGCATGAATTTATCCACTTGTTCCATATAAAATGTTACGCCCCAAACATATGTTTGTCAATCTTTTTTATAAATTACTTTCCAACTTGATAGATGACATGTTATTGTTCACTCCATGACGAATCACTCCACTGATTCGTCATAAGCCAATACAGTTATGGGGCCAAAGCATATGCCCCATCGCCCCAGGCGATTTCAAATGGGCATATGCCGTTACGTTCACAGGGGACCTGCGAACAGGAACGATGACATCCGGCCGCATACTCAGAACACGCTTTTGCTTGTCTTAAAAAGCCAAAACTATGTCGTAAAGATCTTATCAAACCCTATTATTCAGGAAAAACCTCTTTCTTCCGATACTGCCCCGGCGTCATGCCCAGAACCTGCCGGAAAACCCGAATAAAGTAGCTGCTGCTGGAAAAGCCGGACTGCTGCGCCACCAGTTCCATATCCCCGTCGGTCTCAGACAGCAGCCTTTTGGCCTTTTCCACACGGACCGCCATAACATAATCAGAAAAATTTCTTGCAAAATGCTTCTGAAAATAGGTGCTGAAATACTTGGGCGACATATGGAATTCCTTCCCCATACTTTTCAGGGAAATCGGCTCATTGCAATGTTTCTCAATATAGCGGGAGATTTTAAGGCGCATATCCATCTCTCCGGAATCCTTCTGCCTGCGGACAGTCAGATTGTCTCTGTACATGCAGTAATAAAAACGAAGCAGTCCTGCTTTGATTCCCAGCCAGGCCCCGTTTCCTCCGTTCTCATACAGTTCGTATATCTCCTGAAAAATCGGTACGACATGCTCTGCGGTCCGGGCAGGAAGACGGGCTTCTATGCAGACACTCCCCTCCTCCAGCGGCTTTACATACAGTTCTTCGGTCTCATCTTCTTTCACCGCCCGAAACCAGGAAAGAGGAAAAATAAACGCCAGATACATACAGTCTCCGGTGAGAGACCGCATCCCGTGAAGCTCACAGGGATTGACATAGAAGATGTCTCCCTGTTTTCCTTCATATAAGGTTTCTTTAATCATCAAGGAAAGCCTTCCGCACTGTATCCACAGGATTTCCACAGTCTCCTGCCAGTGATAGGGGACATCGATTTTCCCGTTTATATCCTGCATTCCGTATATTTTCAGCGGGTGAAGAGAGGTTCCCTGCTTTCTGGTCTCACGAAGCTCCAATTTCATTTCCTGTCTCCTCTCCCTATTCTATATATCTTGTATCACACCTATTCTCTGTTTGTTACGGAATTTAAGACACACACTCATGTCATAATATGGATATTTTACTATATATCATGGATATATTGCAACATGATTCTATTTTTGTAGGATATACTCCGATTTATAAAAAAATGTTTTTAATCTCGGAGGAACAACATATGAGCCATTGGTTAGAAGAAAGCGTTTTTTATGAAATTTATCCACAAAGCTTTAAGGACTTAAACGGAGACGGAATCGGAGATATTCCGGGCATCATCCAAAAACTGGATTACATAAAAGAGCTGGGATGTAATGCTCTCTGGCTGAATCCCTGCTATCTGTCTCCATTTGGAGATGCGGGATATGATGTGGCGGATTACTGTCAGGTAGCGCCCCGCTATGGGACCAATGAGGATTTGGTCCGGTTATTTAAGGAAGTACACAAAAGAGACATGCATATTATCCTGGATTTTGTTCCTGGCCATACTTCCGTAGAACATCCCTGGTTTAAGGAGTCCTGCAAGGCAGAACCTAATTCCTACTGGGGCAGATATATTTGGAGTGACAGCATCTGGACGGATGTGGCAGATTATGACGGGATCACTGGTTCCCTTCGCGGCCTTTATCCCCGCAACGGCTGTGTTGCGGTCAACTTCTTTTCCAATCAGCCGGCGTTAAATTACGGTTTCGCCCATCCCACGGAACCCTGGCAGAGTCCGGTGGATTCCCCGGAGGCCCTGGGAACAAGGCAAGCAATGAAGGACGCCATGGCTTTCTGGCTGTCCAAAGGCTGCGATGGCTTCCGTGTGGACATGGCAGGCTCCCTGGTAAAAAATGATACGGACAGCGTGGAGACCATCAGGCTGTGGCAGGATATCCGCAACTATCTGGACAGAGCCTATCCTGATGCCGTGCTGATCTCCGAGTGGGGCGAACCGGACAAATCCCTGATGGGAGGCTTCCACATGGACTTCCTTCTTCACTTTGGACCATCCCACTATATGGATTTGTTCCGGTGTGAACATCCCTATTTCAGCCGGGAAGGCAAGGGAGACGCCTCTGCTTTCGTGGAAACGTATCAGAAGAATTACAACCTGACCAAACAGAAGGGCATGATCTGCATCCCCTCCGGCAACCATGATATGGACCGGATTCGGAAATATCTGGATTATGAAGAGCTAAAACTGGTATATGCCTTCCTGCTGTCCATGCCAGGGGTTCCGTTCCTGTACTATGGAGATGAAATCGGCATGCGCCACCTGGAACTGAACTCCGTAGAAGGCGGCTACGGGCGCACCGGCGCCAGGACACCAATGCAGTGGGACAACGGTAAAAATTACGGATTCTCCGACGGTGAGGAAGAAAACCTTTATACGGTGCAGGATTCATCCATTGACGCGCCGGTGGTGTCTCAGCAGATGGCGAAAGCGGATTCCCTGTGGCATGAGATACAAAAACTCATAAAAATCCGCCGGAATTATCCGTCTCTGTGCGCATCCGGAACCATTGAGTTTGTTTACTGTCAACCGAAAAAATATCCTCTGGTATATCTTCGCTCCGACGAAAAGAGCCGGATTCTGGTGGCAATAAATCCTTCCGCAGAGGATGTCTCCTGCCCCTGTCCTTATGAGATGAAGGAGAAGATTTACGGTTTTGGCAAAGACATACAAATCGAAAACGAAACACTTCACATGTCAGGACAAAGCGCTGGATTTGTGCTGGTGTAGCGGTCAGTGTGACGATGAAAACAAGGCTGCCCAGGGATATTACCCTGGGCAGCCTTGTCGGCTGAGGACGCTTTTCTTCCTCAATTCCTTTTTGCTATCTTCACCAGCTTGGCGTTAATACTCTCCAGAAAACCGTCAGGACCCATGCTTCCCGCCATGGCTACCATGCTCTCC
>CAJUPP010000086.1 GCA_910588325.1 uncultured Hungatella sp. | reverse complement strand
AGAAAGTAACAGGTTATATTAAATTGCAGATTCCGGCAGGAAAGGCTACACCAGCTCCGCCAGTTGGTCCGGCTCTTGGACAGCACGGTGTGAACATTGTACAGTTTACCAAGGAGTTCAATGCGAGAACTGCTGACCAGGGCGATCTGATCATTCCTGTTGTTATTACCGTGTATGCAGACAGAAGCTTCAGCTTCATAACCAAGACTCCGCCGGCAGCCGTACTTCTTAAGAAGGCCTGCAAGATCAAATCCGGTTCCGCAACACCGAACAAAACAAAGGTGGCTTCTATCTCGAAAGCAGAGCTTCAGAAGATTGCAGAGCTGAAGATGCCGGATTTGAATGCAGCAAGCCTGGAGGCGGCTATGAGCATGATTGCTGGTACTGCCAGAAGCATGGGCATTACGGTTGAGGAATAAACATACACAAAACCGTGGGAGGGCTATCCCCGACAATACCACTAGGAGGTTATAAAAATGAAAAGAGGAAAAAGATACGTAGAGGCTGCTAAATTAGTAGACCGCAGTAATCTTTATGATGTAGCAGACGCAATCGCATTGGTGAAGAAAGCGGCTGTTGCAAAATTCGATGAGACCGTAGAAGTCCATTTGAGAACAGGGTGTGACGGACGTCACGCAGATCAGCAGGTTCGTGGTGCAGTTGTTCTGCCTCACGGAACAGGTAAAACTGTCAGAATTCTGGTTTTCGCAAAGGGTGCAAAGGTTGATGAAGCGCAGGCAGCCGGTGCAGATTTTGTCGGCGGCGAGGAGCTGATTCCGAAGATTCAGAATGAAGGATGGCTGGATTTTGACGTGGTAGTTGCCACTCCTGACATGATGGGCGTTGTTGGACGTCTGGGACGCGTACTTGGACCTAAGGGCTTGATGCCAAACCCCAAGGCCGGTACCGTAACTATGGATGTAACCAAGGCGATCAATGATATCAAAGCCGGTAAGATCGAATACAGACTTGATAAGACCAATATTATCCACGTGCCAGTAGGAAAAGTTTCTTTCACAGAAGAACAGTTGGCGGACAACTTCCAGACGCTTATGGATGCCATCATCAAAGCAAAACCAAGTACCTTAAAGGGTGCATATATCAAGAGTGCTACCATCACTTCCACTATGGGACCTGGTGTGAAGCTGAATGTAGGAAAACTGGTAGGCTGATTGATTAATTGATTTTACTTTTTTGTTGACAACACAGATAGATTATGATAAGGTAATTGAGTATTAAGTGCCGAAGACAGCAGGTGCCGCAAGGCATAAGTCGAATACGCCTGCCGAGGATACACAGAGGATTTATTTTCGTGATAAGTATGCCTCTCTGTCTTCCTGGCAGAGAGGTTTTATTATATCGTTAGGAACGTTCTGCGAACTTCTCTATGATATAAAAAGCCTTCCGGGCAGGAACGCATTGCGGCGGAAAAGAAGGATGTCGTTTAAACGACCCTCCGCAGGCGGAGAATCAGCAAAAGGCAGATCCTTAATTTATCATAGAAACCTGTATCTATAAAAGTCGGCAATACGAAACTAATATAAGGAGGCAGACCATTCATGGCAAAAGTTGAATTAAAGCAGCCTGTTGTTGCTGAGATTTCCGAACTTCTTGACGGTGCAGCGACAGCAGTTGTCGTTGATTACCGCGGCCTGACTGTGGAGCAGGATACACAGCTGCGTAAACAGTTAAGAGAAGCAGGAGTCACTTACAAAGTATACAAAAACACCATGATACGTTTTGCAACAAAGGGAACTCCGTTCGAAGCCCTGGACGCCAATCTGGAAGGACCTACGGCACTGGCCGTTTCCAAGACAGATGCAACCGCTCCGGCAAGAATTCTGGCAGAGTTCGCCAAGAATGCAAACAAATTGGAATTTAAAGGCGGTGTTGTAGAGGGAACCTACTATGATGCAAAAGGCATGCAGGTAATCGCTACAATCCCATCCAGAGAAGTACTTTTGGGCAAATTGCTTGGCAGCATTCAGTCGCCGATTACCAATCTGGCACGCGTGCTGAATCAGATTGCAGAAGCAAAAGCAGAGGCATGAGTTTCTTAACGAGCACGACCGAAGGGAGATGCAAGTTTTAGAAAGTCAGCCGTTCGACGACCAAAGGGAGTCCAACTTCCTTGCTTAAGCAGTGGGACGCGACAAACCGCGACAAACCGTTTCAGGAAATTTTAAGGCTTCCTAACTATAGGGATCCAATATCAGAAAACAAACAATAATAAAACCATACGGAGGTATATTATAATGGCAAAGTTAACAACTGCTGAGTTTATCGAAGCTATCAAAGAGTTATCTGTATTAGAGTTAAACGACTTAGTAAAAGCATGCGAGGAAGAGTTTGGCGTATCCGCAGCAGCTGGCGTTGTTGTAGCAGCAGCAGGCCCTGCAGCAGAGGTTGAGGAGAAGACCGAGTTTGACGTTGAGCTGACTGAGGTTGGTCCTAACAAGGTTAAAGTTATCAAAGTTGTTCGTGAAGCTACCGGCTTAGGTTTAAAGGAAGCAAAAGACGTAGTAGACAGCGCTCCAAAGGTAGTAAAGGCCGGCGTTTCCAAGGAAGAAGCAGAAGAGATGAAGACCAAGCTGGAAGCAGAAGGTGCAAAGGTTACATTGAAGTAGTTTCTTATTTAAAAGATTACGAATCCCGAAGTTCAGAGATGAGCTTCGGGATTTTTTTAATTGCCTCTTGCATAATTAGAATTAATATGATATGATTTTGATATCATAAAGAAATTAAAGGAGAATCACATTATGGAAGAAAAAATTTTAAGTGGAAAGAAAAACGGTATGGCTGTATTGTTGGCAATCCTTTTGGCCTACGTTGCAGCGATTGCGATACTGATTATTTCCGTAATCAGCAGAGAACAGCAGGGAAGTTCCTTTGGCAATGTGGCAGGACTGACCCTAAGCATTATCTTCATTAGTCTTGGATGGATTTTTTTGTTGGGTCTTAAGGTGTTAAAGCCTCAGGAAGCACTGGTCCTGACGTTATTTGGAAAGTATATAGGAACCTTAAAGGAGAATGGTTTTTATTTTGTCAATCCATTCTGCGTAGGGGTTAATCCTGCTTCTCAGACAAAGCTGAGCCAAAGCGGGGATGTGTCAGAGGCCGGAGGAATTGCTGCCATGGCAAACGGCAGTCAGAGTGTCAGGGTGTCAGGAGATTATGGAAGCAGGAAATTATCTCTGAAAATTATGACCCTCAATAACAGCAGACAGAAAATTAATGACTGTCTGGGAAATCCTGTTGAGATTGGAATCGCGGTAACCTGGAGGATCGTGGATACAGCGAAGGCTGTATTTAATGTAAACAATTATAAGGAATTCCTGTCTTTGCAGTGCGACAGTGCTCTGCGGCAGGTGGTTCGGATTTATCCTTATGATGTTGCACCCAATGTGGATACCACCGGAGATGGCGTAGCGGATGAGGGGAGTCTGAGGGGGTCCAGCGAGATCGTGGCTCTCAGGATACGGGATGAGATCCAGAAACGAGTGGAGGAGGCCGGAATTGAGATTGTGGAAGCCAGAATCACCTATCTTGCCTATGCGCCGGAGATTGCTGCCGTGATGCTTCAGCGTCAGCAGGCTTCAGCCATTATAGACGCCCGAAAGATGATTGTGGACGGCGCGGTAGGCATGGTGGAGATGGCTCTGGAGCGTCTGGGCGAAAAGAATGTGGTACAACTGGACGAAGAGCGTAAGGCTGCCATGGTTTCCAATCTTCTGGTGGTTCTGTGCGGAAACCATGACCCGCAGCCCATAGTCAACTCAGGGAGCCTGTATTGATATGGCAGATGATAAGAAACAGGTGCCTCTGCGGCTGTCCAAAAAGCTTTATGATGCCATCGCCGCGTGGGCAGAGGATGATTTTCGTTCTGTCAATGGACAGATTGAGTATTTGCTGACTGAATGTGTCCGGCAGCGTAAGAAGAACGGAAAATATGTGCCGGAAGAGTTGGATGTACCTCCGGAATTGGATATTTAAGTGTTTCATATTTTGAACTTTACCCTCAGTGGACAAGGGGATACACGCCCCGAGTACCGTTTTTTGGCGGCTGGCGGCGTTAACGTCAATCGGCGTACGTCCAGTACGCCTCATTCCGTTGCCTTGCCAGCCACCAAAATACGGCACTTGGGGTCCGAAGGAGTTTTGCGCCTCAGATTTGTGATTCTGCAAGGCACTGGAACGAAGCGTACTGGACGTACGCTGAGCGACAGTAACGCGGCAGAATCACAAATCTGTGGTGCAAAACCGTGTGTCCCCTTGTCCACTGAGGGTAATCGTTCTTGATATAATTCAGAGCAGAATTATGATACCAAACAAAGAAGAACGCCTTCAGGCATGATGTCCCGAAGCGTTCTTTTTTTAGCAGGATCTTTTTCACAGCCAGGACGGCATGGAAGATTTAAAAAAAATATAAAAAAAGACTTGAAATATACCTATAGGGGGTATATAATGTGAGAGAAAATGCAAAACATAGTACTAAATACTGGAGTAAGAGTACAAGGGCTGCGTTCTGACGATCTGGCAGGAGCTTCGAAAGGGCGCATGACGCTTTATCAGACAAGGAGAAATTCAGATGAGAGAAGAAAACGACTGCTGCCATAAGACCAAAGAGCGAACCCCAAAGGAATACCGTGATTTGATCAGCCGTCTGAACCGTATCGAAGGCCAGGTGCGGGGAATCAGGGGAATGGTAGAAAAAGATGTGTATTGTACAGAAATCCTGGTTCAGGTTGCAGCGGTCAATGCAGCATTGAACAGCTTTAACAAGGTACTTTTAGCCAATCATATCCGAACCTGTGTGGCAGAGGATATCCGGCAGGGGAAGGAAGAAACCATTGACGAGCTGGTGACCGTACTGCAGAAATTAATGAAGTAAACCTTCATGTGTCCGGCGGTGGGACTTTTAAAGTAAAGACGAGGAGGTTAAGAAATGGAACAGTATATTGTGACAGGCATGAGCTGTGCTGCCTGCAGTGCCCGTGTGGAGAAAGCGGTTTCTAAAGTAGAAGGTGTGACTTCATGCTCTGTCAGCTTGTTGACAAATTCTATGGGAGTCGAAGGAACGGCTTCCCCGGAAGCAGTGATACAGGCAGTAGAACAGGCTGGGTATGGTGCGTCCGAGAAGAGAAAGGGCGGATCAGCCGTTGGGAACACCAGCGTTCAGATTGCATCCGCAAAAGGTGCGGCAGCCGGAGAAGACCTGCTGAAAGACAGGGAGACGCCTGTCTTGAAACAGAGGCTATGGGCTTCCGTAGGATTTTTGGTTGTACTGATGTATTTTTCCATGGGGCATATGATGTGGAATTGGCCTATACCTGCAGTTTTAGAGGGAAATCATGTAGCCATGGGACTTTTGCAGCTGATATTGTCCGCTGTTGTCATGGTCATAAACCAGAAGTTTTTTATCAGTGGATTTAAGAGCCTGTGGCACAGGGCGCCTAATATGGATACCCTGGTAGCTTTGGGGTCCATGGCATCCTTTGTATATAGTACCTATGCCCTGTTTGCCATGACCGATGCCCAGATGCGAGAGGACATGGCGAGAGTCATGGAATATATGCATGAATTCTATTTTGAATCTGCGGCGATGATTTTGACGCTGATTACCGTAGGCAAGATGCTGGAGGCCCGCTCCAAGGGAAGAACCACAGACGCTTTAAAAAGCCTGATGAAGCTGACTCCCAAGACAGCCTGTGTGGTTCGAAACGGTGCGGAGATACAGGTCTCTGTGGAGCAGGTGCAAAGTGGAGATATTTTCGTCGTAAGACCAGGAGAAAATATTCCGGTAGACGGTGTAGTTGTAGAAGGAAGCAGTGCGGTAAATGAGTCTGCCCTGACAGGAGAGAGCATTCCTGTGGATAAGGAGGCAGGCAGCCATGTGTCAGCAGCTACGGTGAATCAGTCGGGGTTCCTTCGATGTCAGGCTACAAGGGTAGGGGAGGATACGACTCTGTCCCAGATTATTCAGATGGTCAGCGATGCGGCAGCGACCAAAGCGCCCATTGCCAAAGTGGCCGACAGGGTATCGGGGGTATTTGTCCCGGCGGTTATTATCATTGCGATTGTAACCATGGCAGTATGGCTTCTTGTGGGGCAGAGTGTGGGCTTTGCGTTGGCCAGAGGGATCTCGGTTCTGGTTATCAGCTGTCCCTGTGCATTAGGATTGGCCACGCCTGTAGCGATTATGGTAGGAAACGGTATGGGCGCTAAAAATGGAATTCTGTTTAAGACAGCAGTCTCTCTGGAAGAGGCAGGAAAAGTGGAGATTGTAGCTCTGGATAAGACAGGAACCATCACCAGCGGAGAGCCAAAAGTGACAGATATGATACCGTCAGAAGGTTTAGATGAGGGAACGCTTCTTGAAATGGCCTGTGCGCTGGAAAAAAGAAGCGAGCATCCTCTTGCCAAGGCCGTTTTGCAGAGGGCTGAAGAACTGGGCATAAAAGCAGAGGAAGTTTCTGATTTTCAGGCATTGCCGGGCAATGGACTGACCGCAGTTTTGGATGGAGTGACATTATGCGGAGGAAATCTGGCGTTTATAAGCAGGAAATCGGAAGTGCCTGAGAAAATGAAGAGGCAGGCAGAAAAACTTTCGGAACAGGGAAAAACACCTTTGTTTTTCAGCAGCGGCGGAAAGCTGGCCGGGATTATTGCGGTAGCGGATGTAATCAAGGAAGACAGTTCTCAGGCTGTGAAGGAGCTTAAGAACATGGGTATCCATGTGGTTATGCTGACCGGGGACAATGAGAGAACAGCGAAAGCCGTAGGAGCACAGGCAGGGGTAGACCAGGTAATTGCCGGGGTTCTGCCAGACGGAAAGGAACAGGTGATTCGTTCCCTGAAAGAAAAAGGCAGGATCGCCATGGTGGGAGACGGAATCAATGATGCGCCGGCGCTTACCCGGGCGGATATTGGAATCGCCATCGGTGCAGGAACCGATGTAGCCATTGATGCGGCGGACGTGGTGCTGATGAAAAGCCGTCTAAGCGACGTTCCGGCAGCTATCCGTTTAAGCAGGGCGACTCTGACCAATATCCACGAGAATCTGTTTTGGGCGTTTTTCTATAATGTGGTAGGGATTCCTCTGGCAGCCGGTGTATGGATTCCGATTTTTGGTTGGAAGCTGAATCCCATGTTCGGCGCGGCGGCCATGAGTCTGTCCAGTTTCTGCGTGGTAACCAATGCGTTGAGGCTGAACCTGTTTGATATGAGAAGCTCAAAAAGAGATAAAAAAATAAAAATTAAGAAAAATGAAAAGGAGAGTAAAACCATGACAAAGACAATGAAGATTGAGGGAATGATGTGCGGACACTGTGAGGCAAGAGTGAAAAAGTGTCTGGAGGCCCTTCCGGAAGTAAGCGAAGCGGTTGTAAGCCATGAGAAGGGCACGGCCGTAGTTACCTTAAGCGGGGAGATTTCCGAGGATGTATTGAAGAAGACGGTGGAAGACCAGGATTATAAGGTAGTATCCGTCCAGTAACAAAGCGGGGAAACAGGCAGCCTCACATGATAATCCATACGGCTGCCTGTTTTATTTTTTCAATAATCATATCAGACCTGACATACAATATCCGTGTCTAACGTTCCTTTTTCTCTGGCATCCATATAGAGACGCACCATCTTGCGTATCTGAGCGGTGGTGTAGGGCTTGATGATAAAGCCAAAGGCTTTGATTTTCCAGGCCTCTAAGGAAAATCCGGGGATACCGGATAAAAGGATCACCTCCGGGTGAACAGGACGATTATAGATGGCGGAGGCCAGAGTAATCCCGCTGATCTCCGGCATTACCACATCGGAAAAAACCAGATCCAGGGGATGTTCTTCTATATATTGCATGGCAGCTACGGCATCGTCAAAGCTGCCGCATACGGTGATGCCGTCCATACTGTTTAAGATTCTTGTCAGCCTTTCTTTTAAATCAGCAGAATTGTCCACTACAATTACGTTTAGGTTCATATCAATTTCTCCGAAATGTTTGTTAAATCGTTAATCATCATAGCATAGGAAAAGGTTTCTTTCAAGAGGGAGAGAGCGTTTTTGGAAAGTCGATTTTGAATTGATAAAGAAAAATAAGGAGTGCCTTTGGGAACTGTCAATAAGATATTCAGCGGAGCCACCAAGTCTCCCAAATACGATACCCTGCTGGCTTTGGAGACCGTACTGGGAATGTATTTTTACCATGACGGGGATGGTCCTTACATCAGTATGGTACGAGAAGAGGATCCCGATTACGGGGAAGAGTATACCATAGAAGATTATTATGCCCTTCCGGAAAAGGTGCGGGCGGAATTGATCGACGGGCAGTTTTACTATATGGCGGTCCCAGGGCGTATCCACCAGGAGATTTTAGGGGAACTGCACTATTATGTGAAAGATTATATCCGAAAGAAAAAGGGAAGATGCCGGGTCTATGCGGCCCCATTTGATGTGCGGCTGGATAAGGATGACAGGACTGTGGTACAGCCGGATTTGTCCGTCGTATGCCATACAGAACTTTTGGACGAAAGGGGAATGAGGGGTGCGCCTGATTTTGTGGCAGAGGTAATTTCCGAAAGCACAGGGAAGAAGGACTATACTTTGAAGCTTCGGAAGTACTGGAATGCGGGAGTGAGAGAATACTGGGTCATTGACCCGCTGAAGAAGAAAATCGTTACCTACCAGTTTCAGGGGGAGGATATGGATATAAAGCTTTATGGGTTTATGGATAAGGTGCCTGTGGGAATCTATGAGGATCTGGTTATTGACTTTGGGACATTTCAGCTGTGAGACGGCGGAAAACACCACAGCGGTGATTTTCGGAGATGATGTCCTGGGAAAGGAAGACGAGCGGTTTTTAAAATGTGGTGGAAAAGAAAGGAAAGTTATGGTACACTAAATTAGATTTTTAAAAATTGGAGGTTCTTTTCGCATGGAAACCATTAAAATCAAGTATTTTTCTGATAAAATTGATAAGCTTGCCTACATAGGAGGGAAATCTGACTGGATCGACTTACGGGCGGCGGCGGATGTAACGTTAAAAGCCGGGGAGTTTAAACTGATTCCCTTAGGTGTAGCCATGAAGCTGCCCAAAGGCTATGAGGCTCATATTGTGCCCAGAAGTTCTACGTTTAAGAATTTTGGAGTGATTCAGACGAATCATTACGGAGTGATTGATGAAACTTACTGTGGGGATAAGGATCAGTGGTTTTTCCCTGCTTACGCTCTGAGGGATACGGAGATTAAGGTGAATGACAGGATTTGTCAGTTCAGGATTATGGAGCATCAGCCGGCCCTTTCCTTTGAAGAGGTACCGCAGCTTTTGGATGCGGATCGGGGCGGAATCGGAAGTACAGGGATTCAGTAAAGAGACTGGCAGTGAGAGCTGCACAGCAGCCAAAAAGGAGAAAAACGTGTATGGAGAGAACAGGACGCAGGCTGGCAGTGCTTTTATTGGCAGTGCTTTTATTGGTGACAGGATGTTCAGGAAATTCAAAGGAAAAATATACCCTCCGTACCACAGGAATCGATCAGTTAAATGCCGGTGACTATGATGGAGCGATTCAATCGTTTGAGCAGGCTCTGGAAAAGTCCAACAAAGTGGTAGGTGAGTTTGAAAAGGATGTCTTGAAATACCGGGCGGAGGCGGAGACCGGGGCAGCAGACTATCAGGCAGCAGTTCATACCTATGAGGTATTATGCCAGATAGACGAGGAGAGGCCGGAATATCTGTACCGTATGAGTATGCTTCACGGAAAGCTGGGCATGTCTGAGGAGGCATTAGGGGAGTATAAGAAGGCATATGAGAAAAAGCCAGATGATACCCAGGCAGTTCAGGCTCTTTTAATCGTAGGACAGACTCTCAACGACAAAGAACGTTATGACGAGGCTATGGAACTTTATACCCAGGCTATGAATGGAGGAGCTGTAAGCGGAGAATTATATAACCGTATGGGAGTCTGTGAGCTGGATGCTGGGAATTATGATCAGGCTCTGGGATATTTTGAAAAAGGAATGCTGATGGGAGATGAAACCTGCAGGGGAGAGCTTCTGTACCATCAGGCACTGGTATATGAGAAAAAATTAGATTTTGCCAGTGCTTTAGGATACCTGGAAACCTATGCCGCCGAGTTTGGAACGACTCCTGAGATCGAAAAAGAGATTGCATTTTTGAGAACAAGATGATACAGGCGGGTCATACTAGGAACTGTAAGTCTTTTGGCTTGACAGTTACGAAAAGGAGACAGAGAATGGCAGAGCTGACTGAACTTAAGAGCATAGAAGAACGGGTGATTCTGGCAGCGGTGCAGGCCGGTGAGCACGATGACACAAAAGCCTGTCTGGATGAACTGGAAGAACTGGTGGGGACAGCAGGCGGCATTACCGTCGCGAAAGTCATTCAAAAAAGGGAAAATGTACACCCTGGAACCTATCTTGGCAAAGGGAAGATAGAGGAGATAAAACAGCAGATCCAGGAGTTTAACGCTACAGGAATCGTCTGTGACGATGAACTGTCCCCGGCCCAGCTGCGCAACCTGGAGGATGCCCTGGACACAAAGATTATGGATCGGACCATGGTGATTCTGGATATTTTCGCGGCAAGAGCTAATACAAAAGAAGGAAAGATACAGGTAGAACTGGCACAGTTAAGATACCGTGCAGCCCGTCTGGTAGGTCTCCGTAATTCTTTGTCCAGACTGGGAGGCGGAATCGGCACCAGAGGTCCCGGAGAGAAGAAATTGGAGATGGACCGCCGACTGATTCATGAGCGTATTGGGCAATTAAAAGAAGAACTGAGAGATGTGGAGCGCCACAGAGAGGTTCTGCGCCAGCAGAGAGTGCGGACTCATGTCCCGGTGGCAGCGATTGTAGGCTATACGAATGCCGGAAAGTCCACTCTCCTGAACTATCTGACCGATGCAGGAATTCTGGCAGAAGATAAATTATTTGCCACCCTGGACCCTACCACCAGAAAGCTGGAACTTCCCGGCGGACAGCAGATCCTATTAACCGATACTGTTGGATTTATCCGAAAGCTGCCCCACCATTTGATTGATGCCTTTAAGAGTACGCTGGAGGAGGCATGCTACTGTGACATTATTCTACACGTGGTGGACAGCTCCAACCCTCAGGTTGACATGCAGATGTATATTGTCTATGAGACCTTAAAGCAGCTGAAGGTCACAGATAAAATTGTAGTGACCGTATTTAACAAGATGGATAAGCTGAATCATCCGGCGATCTTAAAAGATTTGTCAGCCGATTACCAGGTGAAAATTTCCGCTTTGTCCGGAGATGGCACGGACACTTTGTTAGAAACATTGGAGACTATTTTAAGAAACCAGAAAGTGTATCTGGAGAAAATCTATCCCTACCAGGAGACTGGCCGAATCCAGCAGATTCGTAAATACGGAGAGCTTCTTGCAGAAGAATACGCAGAGGACGGGATACATGTGAAAGCGTATGTACCGGCAGAACTTTACGGAGGGCTAGTGTAATTTTGAAATGGGAAATTAGGAGGAGCTGTTTAATGGCTGAAAAAAGACAGTATAATGGGCTGGATGTGATAAAATTTATTCTGGCAATATTGGTGGCTTTTCGTCATGTGGTTCAGATATATTATCCTGTAGAGAGTAAATGGCGTCTGCTTATTTGTTCATGGCTGTCCAATCTGGCAGTGCCGGGATTTTTTATTATGGCTGGTTTTTTTCTGTTTCGTAAGATAGAGAACGGGAGGACGGACAGAGACAAGAAAATTGTGTGGGGCTATTGCTGGAGAATTTTTAAGCTGACACTTATCTGGTCGGCAATTTATCTTCCGGTGGACATCTATGGATGGTACTATAGTGATTCCGATGCCAGTATGTTGGAATGGATATGGTATTATATAAAATCTTTCTTTTTGAGTCATACGATAGTACAGCTTTGGTTTCTTCCGGCTCTTATTGTGGCATGTCTTTTAGTGTGGTTTCTGTATTCAAAGAAAATGAAGATCTGGCAGATATTGGTGGCAGGCGGAGTCTTGTTTGGCATATACTGCTTTGAATCCAATCATTATTTTGGTCTGCAGCTGCCAGGCATGGCTATACTCCAGCTATATTATAAATACTTTTATACGATGCGGAACGGCCTGTTTTATGGTACTTTTTATGTGGCTCTGGGTCTGTGGTTTGCGAAAACGGAAAAGAGGATGTCTTTTAGGACGGCAGCCTTGGGCTTTGTGGGATGTCTGGCGCTTATGTTTTTGGAGGTGATACATTATCACAATCTTAATTGTGTGTTCATGGCGGCCCCGGCTGCATTTTTCATGATTTCCGCGGCATTTGCGGTGAAATGGAAGAATCGGAAGCTTTATCCCAGGCTTCGGGGGATGAGCCAGTGGGTTTATCTGTCACAGTACTATTTTATGTTTTTATTTTCATTGGCCACGCAGCCATATTTGGTTTCCTGGACGAAAAAGGAAATTACCATAGCAGTCATGGGCCCTATGATACTTTTCAGCGCAGTTATGGTGTGGTTGTCTGAAAAGAAAGGGTTTGGCTGGTTGAGAAAATTGATTTAGATATCGTTTTATGCCAGAAAAGGGAAAATTTCTTTGATAGTTCTGCTGTGTAAGCAGTGATTGAACTGGTGATAGCCAGGAAAATATTTTGTTCAGTCAGAAAAAATATAGAGGGAATTTTTAAAATATTCTTGACAATTCGCACAATCTATATTATACTATCGAAGGTATCGAGGCGTGGCTCAGTTTGGTAGAGCGCTGCGTTCGGGACGCAGAGG
>CAJUPP010000085.1 GCA_910588325.1 uncultured Hungatella sp. | reverse complement strand
ATTTTTACTTTCTGCTCCAGTATGTATTGTTCCTTGTCGCTTAGATATATTTTCAACTCATTTTTGCGCTCACGGTTTGCCATTTTTTATCTCCTTTCTGAGCAGGGTTTTTGAAATGATTTTACAAAATCTTCAATCCTGCCGTGGGGCTCTGTGTGGAAACGCCTACAATCTGGAAGACAATGGTGACAAGGCCGGCCGGGTCCATGGTTAATCCAAGGCAGGACATTTCTGCTTAAGATCACCCGAAAGGCTTCCTCATAACGACCTTCGCCTGCCAGTTTCATTTAGATTGCAATCTCCTGATGAATGGGGCAGGCATCCGCACCGCTGGAATACGCAATCCGAAGTTTTCTGTCAAAATCCCGAGACAGTTTGACCGTTGATTTTGCTATAGGCATTATAAAATAATTCGCTTGCCAAATCCCCCGTTAGTATATATAATTCCCTTTAGAAGATTTTCACATAAGGAGGGAAATTAGTATGAGTAAAAATTATGAGGCCATACGTGATGCTCGGACATTGGGTGTTCCAAGGATGTTATTGCTTGGTTTGCAACATATGTTCGCGATGTTCGGCGCAACGATTCTTGTTCCGATTTTAGTTAACAGTTATTTTCAGGGAGAGGGCTTATCCATTCAGGTGACTTTATTTTTCGCCGGCATAGGAACCCTCTTTTTCCATGTTTGCTCCAAAATGAAGATTCCGGCGTTCCTGGGTTCCTCCTTCGCATTTCTGGGAGGTTTCGCCACGGTTGCGGAATTGGATACGGGTATCTTTGCAGGAATGACTTATGGTGAAAAACTTCCCTATGCATGCGGCGGTATTGTCATTGCCGGTCTCCTATATCTGATCCTGGCACTGGTCATCAAGCTTGTGGGAGTAAAGCGAGTCATGCGCTTTCTGCCCCCTGTGGTTACAGGTCCTATCATCATCTGCATCGGTCTAAGCCTGGCGCCTTCCGCGGTAAATAACGCTTCCTCCAACTGGTTTCTGGCGGTTATTGCGTTGGCCGTGATTGTCATTTTCAACATCTGGGGCAAGGGTATGTGGAAAATTATCCCCATATTACTGGGTGTTGTAATTTCCTATGGCGCCGCCCTGATTATGAATGCAGCCGGCTTTACCAATACAGACGGAAGCGCCATCCTTGACTTCTCCGGCGTGTCCTCTTCCTCCATTGCAGGACTTCCGCCCTTTCAGCTGTGTAAATTCAACCTGACGGCCATTCTAGTAATGGCGCCTATTGCCTTGGCAACTATGATGGAACATATCGGTGATATCTCTGCTATCTCCGCAACGGTAGGAGAAAATTTTATTGAAGACCCTGGCCTCCACCGCACAATAATCGGCGACGGCCTGGCAACCTCTCTGTCTGCGCTGTTCGGCGGTCCGGCCAACACAACATACGGCGAGAATACGGGAGTGCTGGAACTAAGTGGCGTCTATGACCCCAAGGTCATCCGCCTGGCTGCTCTGTATGCCATTATACTCAGTTTTATTCCCAAGATGGCTGCTATTATTGGCTCTCTTCCCTCTGCGATTATCGGAGGAGTCAGCTTCATTCTATATGGAATGATTTCTGCCATCGGCGTAAGAAATATTGTGGAGAATAAGGTAGACTTTACGAAATCCAGAAATCTGATTATTGCAGCTGTGATTCTTGTATGCGGTTTGGGCTTTTCCGGCGGGCTTACCTTCACGGTAGGAGGCACCTCCATCACCTTAACGGCCTTGGCTATCGCAGCGTTGGCAGGCATCATTTTAAATGCAATCCTGCCTGGCAACGATTATACTTTTGGTGAGAATCCTCACGGCGATATCAACCGGGGAGTCAGTTTCAATCCACAGCCTGAGAAAAAGAAATAATTGATTTATAAACAGAAAGACTACCGCAAGAGAGTCGGTTTCCACAATAGAAAGTTCCTATTGTGGAAACCGACTCTTTTGCGGCAGCCTTTAAAACGTATCAGGTCTGTCCCTGTAAAATACCAGGGAATCTGAAGGCGGCAACAAACGCCAAAACTGCACCCAAATGTCTGGCAATGTTTGCAGGCAGCTTGGCCTGTACACTGTCCGGTTCTCAAAGTCCTCCTGTCTCAGGAGAAACTCTCCTCATGATCAGTTCCTGTCCCGGCACGTGGAAATACAGTCACGTACCGTACCGCATCAAAATAGGCTTCCGGCTGTTGTTTTAAACTATTTTAATACCTGCCATAGATAGTATTGGTATACCTGCACTTAGGAAAATTACTACATCCGTAAAAGGGCCCGAACCTCCCATTGCGTTTTATCAGCTGGCCGCCACACCTTGGGCAGACGTCGGTGTCCGGAAGCAGGGTACCTGTCTCCTTCATCAATATTCCCATCTTTTCATAGCATTTTTGATTCATCATACAGTCATTTAATGCTCTGTGTGCCCCTTCCGCACTGATATGAAAATAGTCGGCCAGATCCGTCAGACGATGATGAGACAGTTCCTTCAGACAGCTTCTTGCCATGTACAGAGTGTCAATATAATCATTGCCAATGTCTTTGCCGTAAAACTCCTGAGTCGCACGGTTTAAAAATTTCATATCAAAGCTGTGAATGTTATGGCCCACCAGAATTTCGTTTCCAATGAAGGAAAGAAACTGTCCAAGGGCATCTTTTAACACAGGTGCATCTGCTACCATCTCATCCGTAATCCCGTTAACCCCAGAAGCCGCCGCAGGAATCCGCCGGTTGGGATTCACCAGAGTAGAAAAGCTGTTCTCCACATTTCCTTTCTTTACCTTCACGGCCGAAATCTCAATTATGGTATCTTTCTCAGGGTTTAAACCTGTGGTTTCCAAGTCGAACACCACATAATCCGTCTTGTATCCTGAAAGACGATTCCCTCTCTTTTGTTCTTTCATGTTTCTTTTGTCCTTTCCTTTTCCGGCAGAGCCTGTCCCCTGTAATATTATTTCCGTCCTGTGTCATCCTGCCTGGCCTTTTAAGTAATACATTAAAATAAAATCATTTATTTTTCAAGAAAAAAAGGATTTTTTGTAACTTTTCATATCTGCAAAACATTCTTCATTGTCACTCGGGAAACCACCTCAAGCAGTTTGGCTTGACATTCATGGTTTTACAGGGCTCCACAACGCAGAAGACGCAGATAAGTCCGGTTTTGTCAGAATGTTCTTCATAAACGTACTTGGCGGCGTGCCTGAAACAGTCCGTAATCACTCCGAAGCGGACCTTTCAGAATAAGACTATAATCACTCAAAAGCAGACATCCCAAAATCATTCATTCTCCTGTATCCCTTCATTCAATCTATCCTGAATCCTCAACAACTGATTATATTTCGCCACCCGGTCACTCCGACATGGCGCCCCCGTCTTAATCTGCCCCGCATTAACAGCCACTGCAATATCCGCAATCATCGAATCCTCTGTCTCTCCGGAGCGATGAGAAATCACCGTAGTATACCCCGCCTTCTTCGCCATATCAATAGCTTCAAAGCTTTCCGTCAAAGTCCCAATCTGATTAACCTTCACCAGAATTGAGTTAGCAGCCCCCAATTCAATCCCCTTTTTCAGCCTCTTTGTATTTGTCACAAACAAATCATCCCCCACCAGCTGAACACGGTTCCCCAAAGTCTTGGTCAGCATCTGCCACCCTTCCCAATCCTCCTCATGAAGCCCATCTTCAATGGATACAATCGGAAATTTGTCCACCAATTTAGAATAATATTCCACCATTTCCTTCACCGTTCGTTCCACCCGACCGCCAGTCATTTTGCTTTCCCCTGGAAAATAGTACACATTCTTTTCCTCATCATACAATTCACTGGAAGCCGCATCAATGGCAATTTTAATCTGCTCTCCCGGCCGATACCCACTTAACTTTACCGCATCTACCAGATAGGTCAGCACCTCTTCCGTATCCTTCAAATCAGGAGCGAACCCGCCTTCATCTCCCACTGCCGTAGAATATCCGCTGGTCTTCAAAAGCTTTTTCAATGTGTGATAAATTTCGGCACACATCTGCAGCCCCTCCGAAAAATTCTCAGCACCAACCGGCATAATCATAAATTCCTGTAAATCGACAGTATTATCCGCATGAACACCGCCATTTAAAATATTCATCATAGGCACCGGAAGCCGGCTGGCGGCAATTCCTCCCAGATAACGAAACAGCGGTATATCCAGACCATTGGCAGCTGCGCGGGCCACAGCCATAGAAACTCCTAAAATTGCATTGGCCCCCAACTTCCCTTTATTTTCCGTTCCGTCTGCCTCTCTCAAAAGGGTGTCAATTCGCCTCTGATTTAAAGCAGACTCAAAGACAATGGAATCTGCCAATATAGTATTTACATGTTCTACCGCCTTCCTCACTCCCAGACCGCCATATCTCTGTCCGCCGTCCCGAAGCTCCACTGCCTCAAATTTCCCGGTTGAAGCACCGGAAGGGACCGCAGCCCGGCCTACGGCTCCGCCCTCTAAGCGAACCTCCACCTCTACCGTTGGATTGCCCCTAGAATCCAGAATCTCTCTCCCATAAACACCTGTAATTTCAAATTTATCATACATAAAAAATGGCCTCCTAAATTTTATTTACTATTAAGGATAGCCATTTTTACTAAATTTATGTAATGATTTGCGTGTTTTGCCGGCTTCTGATAAATGTAAAGAAAAATGTTGTCTCCTCCCCTAACCTACTGTCACACGTGATCCTGATCTCATGACGGTCTGCAATCTGCTTAGCAATGGGAAGGCCCAGGCCGCTTCCATTTTCATTCTGCTGAGATTTCTTTTTAAAAAAGCGGTCAAAGATATAAGGAATATCCTGAGGCAGAATTCCCTTTCCATGATCCGTAAAAGAGATGATGCAATGCTCATTTTCATAATACATCCTCACCAGCACCGCAGTATCCGAAGGAGAAAACTTCACGGAATTGTCCAGAATGGTAATAAACATCTGGCGCAGCCTGTCATAATCCCCACAGAATACCATCACCCCGGCCTGATTGTCCAGTTCAATCCGGACATGTTTCTTTTCGGCAATCCTCTGCATGGAGCGGATCACATCAGTCATCAGGATGGTCAGATTCAGCTCTGCCTTACAGATCTCAAAATTACTGTTCTGAAGCCTTGACAGCTCCAGAAGATCATTAACCAGGCGCTGAAGATAAAAGTATCGGAGAGCATCTGATGATAATACTCCTGTAATTCCTCTGGCTCCGTGATTAATCCCTCTTCCAGTACCTCCAAAGATCCTCTGATCACCGTAATCGGAGTACGAAGTTCATGAGAGACATTGGAAACGAAATCCTGTTGCATTTTATCCAGATATTTCCGCTCCTCCTCGATATCAGACAACTGTTCAAACAATTCATTGACATTGTGTGCCAGTTCTCCGATCTCATCCTGCTGCCTCACATGGACCCGTGCGGAATAATCCCCAGACATCACCTGCTTTACGGCCACGCCAATCTCTTTTAATGGTGTGATAAAATATCTGGCAAGAAAGACCGAAAGCGGAAACACCAAAAGCATGGCAAATGACATACATAGAAGAAGCATAAGCAGGTTGTGACGCTGAACATATTTTATCTCATTTATAGGACTGTGAAGAAGAAACGCTCCGATGATGGTTCCTTCCTCATCAAAAACAGGTGCTCCCACAGTGATAGAGGGGACATCCAACAATGGAGAAAATGCACTGCTGGAGACCACATTTCCCTCAAAGACTTGCCGAATCAGTTGTTCCGCATCTTTTGGCAGCACTTCATAGGACAGAGCATAGTTGGCTGTGGCCAATTCGATTGTCTGAGCATACTCATCCACCAGCCAGGCCTCCCCCATAGAAATATCATCAATAAAGCGAAGATAAGCACCGAATCCCTTTCCTCTTCCCGGACCTGCAGACTGCCTTTGAAGGAACAGAGAAAGCGTTTCTGAAATAGAAACCGCCTGACTCTTTAACTGGTCTTCGTAGATCTGGGCTGTGTGATGAATAAACTGCGTTCCAAACAAGATACCTACACTTGCAGAAAATAACATTTCCTTTTTGGTAAGCGGAATTTTCTGACCTTCCATGGTTACGGAAGCATTGTCCAATGAAACCGTAAGGTTGTCATAAATAAGACAGGAAAGCCCCTCATTTCTGGGGCTGTCGATCCGCCGCAGCATGGCCCGGACTCTTGCCATAACCTCCCCCGGTGAAAAAGGTTTGACAATATAGTCATCAGCACCGATATCCAGTCCCATGATCCGTTCAAAATCTTCTCCTCTGGCCGTTATGATAATAATCGGGATATTGGAAATTTTTCTGATTTCCTGGCACACCTCAAAGCCATCTTTTCCCGGCATCATCACATCCAGCAGAATCATAGCAAACTGATCCTGCCGGAACAACCTCAGTACCTCCTCGCCATCATAGGCGGCTACCGGAACATAGCCCTCCTTTTTAGCAAACTGGCCGAGAATTTTTGTAATCTGAATATTATCATCTACAATTAAGATTTTTTCCATGGATACTCCCTCTTTATATGAAATGAGGTCTCAAAAGTCGATAAAAGGGGGACTGTCGTCTGTCACAGTCCCCTTGTTGTTTCCTTTCACCATTCAGAATTTTTTATGTTTCTGAAAATCTCCATCCCTGGTTGCTTACTTTCCGGCTGCTGTCAGCACTGCCTTCAGATATCCTGCTGTGTCTGCAAGAGTTGCTCCGGAAATCGCATCTACCGGACTTTCCTCTCCTGCCAGTGCCTCCAAATCGGCAATACTCATACCATTAATATGATTTTGAATTGCATTATAGTTCGCATCAATCGCAACCGTAGAGCCAGCGTTCTTTGTCATCATGCTGCTGTAATATTCTGCATTCTCACGCTTAGAACAGAGAACCATTCCATTGCCGATGCCCTCGCTGAATTTTTCATCACTGTTTGGCACACCCTGGATGTCATCACTCTCTTCAATAAACTGAAACTCGTCGATATAGCTTAAGATTAGAGTATCACCATCTGTCAAGGCTGCTGCCGTGGCAAAACACTTCGTTCCATGTGCTGCAAAATATGCCACATTCAGTTTCAAATCTTCTGAATTACCACTGTACTCTACAGCCTGGGTCTCCTTTGCCGCCTGTGCTGCATCTGCGATGGCTTTCAGATATGCACCGGTATCTGCAAGAGTTGCGCCGGACACTGCATCCACCGCGTTGTCTTCCCCGGCAATTTTCGTAAGCTCATCAACGGTTTTTCCTACTGCAAAACTCTGAATCGCATCATAATTTACATCAATGGAAACTGTAGAACCGGCATTTTCTGCCATCAGAGCGCTGTAATATTCTGCATTCTCACGCTTAGAAGCAAGAACTACACCGTCTGCATAGGCCTCGGCAAAATCAGAATCACTGTTTGGAACACCGATAATGGACTCTCCCTCCGGTAAAAACTGGAATTCGTCAATATAAGCTGCTACAATCACATCATCTTGAACCACTGCAACAGCTTCTGCGAAGCAACTTGTACCATGAGCTGCCGCATATGTCTGACCAATCTGCAGTCCGCCCTCAATTTCTACAATCTCCGCCGGAGCCGCGGTTTCTACTTCCTTAGCCTCTGTCTCAGGCTCTTCAATCTCTTCACCCAGGGCATCTGCAACAGCCTTGGATACTGCCTTACTTGTAACAGTAGCTCCTGACACGCCGTCAATCTCATATCCGCCTGCTGCCACCACCTGTTTTTCCAATTCCTCCAGAGCCTTTCCACCAATCTCCGGTGTCTCATCTGCTCCTTCCAAGGCACACACGGTAATCTTTCCGTCTTCCACCGTCAAAGTGGCTGTCACCTGCCCTCCAAAACCTTCTGCTGAGCCGGTCAGCGTTTCAACCTTTGCCGCTGCTGTCTCTGCTGCAGTTGTTGTTTCTGCCACTGTGGTAGGATCAGAAGACTGTCCACCACAGGCTGCCAGGCTTACTGTCATAGCTGTACAAAGCGTCACTGCAAGAGCTTTTTTCATAGTAAATCCTCCTTGTATCATCATAATATTATTTGAAAATATCGATACAGATATACTATAGCATAAAATTGTATCTTTTTTGTATCATTTCGCAGGAAACACCTTCATACTGCTCCCACTGCTACAACCCCCACATTCAGAAGCACGGTCAAAACAATGGTACCGAATTCCCTGCTGAAAGTATTGCTCCACATTATATGCCCCATTTTCACAGCCGTTTGACAGCCCGCTCCGTAGATGTGTCACCATCCTGAACCATAGAATATTTCCTGACACAATTATAGCATCTGAAAATAACGATTACAAGATATCATTTGGGAACCGGGAAATTCTTTTTTGCCGGCTGTATCGCCAATGCACTGCTTGACCGTGGCAAACAGCAACAGGTAATCCTTCTCCATTACAATTTTATCAGAAAAATTGTTAAATTAATTAACAAATTCATTATAAAATTTGACTTTTAGGGAAGTATAAAATATAATTGAATCTATCAGAAATATGAGGAGGCAGAATATGAAGCAGAATACGGTTCGTCTAGCTGCAATGGAGATAGATAATGTAAAGAATGTGAAACACGGAAGATTGGATTTTGCAAAAAGTAGGAACGGAAGTATTCTTGGAATCTATGGACAGAATGGTTCGGGAAAAACCGTAGCCGTTGACTGTATGGTTCTGTTAAAGTGTCTATTAAGCGGCAAACGGATTCCCTCAAATTTTTATTATTATATCAATTTCCAGAGCGATACCGCCCATGTAAAGTATTGTTTTGAAATGAGTACAGAATTTGGAGAAAGTTATGCAGAATATGAAGTGGAACTTTTGAAAAATGGGGAGTTCAGTTTTTGTATCAGTAAAGAAAAGCTTAGTGTGAGAAACTATACAGAAGGAAAAGCAACGAAACTTGCACCGATTTTTGATTATCAAAAAGGGGAAAGCGAACTTTTCCGTCCTCTGAAATACTATGCCTGTTTTGAGAAGAAAAAAAATATGGAGAATATGGTTGCACTGGAGATTGCACGACAGGCGACAGAAAATTTCAACGAGGAAAAACAGAGACCGGAAGTAAGCTCCTTTTTGTTTTCTAAGAAGTCACAAGGTGTGTTTGCACGGGCAGAAGGCGATGCGGGAAAAATATTCCGATATAGCAGTATTTTACAGAATTACGGAATCTATGACCTTACAGTAATCGAGAATGAGCATTATGCACTTTTAGCCCTGAATCTGGACATGATACCAATCAATATTGGTTGGCCGGACTCTGTGAAATCTCGGATTTCCGGAATCATGCTCCATCCTACGGATATCAATGTGGTTCCCAGGGAACTATATCCTTATGTGGCAAATACGATAGAACAGATTAACATTGTCATGAAAGCACTGATACCGGAGATTCATCTTGAAATTTACAACGCCTTTGATAAACTCATGGAAAACGGAAAAGACGGAATCCAGTTTGAGATTACTACACTGCGGGATGGCGGGCGAATACCGCTTTTATATGAATCAGCAGGAATCAAAAAATTGATTTCCATTTGCAGCAATTTAATTGCCTGCTATAATCGGGAATCCTATTGTCTGGTAGTGGATGAACTGGATTCAGGCATTTATGAATACCTTTTGGGCCAGTGTCTGGAGGTTATGCAGGAAAGGGCAAAAGGGCAGTTGATTTTTACATCCCACAACCTGCGGCCATTGGAGGTTCTTGAAAATGAATTGCTCATCTATACAACCGTAAATCCAGAGAATCGTTATATTAAATCTGCCTATATTAAAAATACGCAAAATACCAGGCTGTCCTATCTGCGGAGCATTAAACTTGGCGGGCAGAAAGAAAAATTGTATAGCGAAACCAATATCTACGAAATAGAACTGGCAATTCACAGAGCAGGAAAGGCAGGGATACATGGCTAAAAAAATTATCCTGCTTCTTGTAGAGGGACCGACGGACGAGGATACGCTGGCTCTGGTTTATTCAAGAATCATTAAAAGGCATGAGCTAAAATTTGACGTACTCCACGCGGATATTACAGCAGATGAAGATATGACCGTAAAATATATCGAAGATCGGATAAAAAAAGAAATTGATGCATATCTGAGACGAAATCCGTTTGTTAAGAAAAGTGATATCCTAAAGGTTGTTCAGATTATCGATACGGATGGTGCGTTCATTCCAAGTACACAGATAAAACAATCAGATACAGGAAAAACAGAATATTTTGAAGGATATATTGCCGCCAAAAACAAGGACCGTTTGGTTCGGAGGAATATGAGCAAACGAAATATTGTGTACCGATTAGCAAACTCTGAAAATGTATCTGGTTTTCCCTATGAAATATATTATTTCTCCAGAAATATAGAACATGTGCTGCATAATATTTCCAATGATTTGACAGATGAAGAAAAGGAAGATCTGGCTTTTAAAACAGCGGTTCGGTACAGCCAGCGCCCGGAAGATTTTTTGAAGCTATTATATGAAGCGGATTTTCATGTTTCCGGAACATATAAAGAAACTTGGAAATTCATCATGGAAAATGGGAATTCTTTAAACCGTCACTGTAATATGTCGGTATTTTTTGAGAAGTTGGGAATCCGTGTGGATGAATCATAAAATATCCCCTTGCTCCCCCTAATCAATCAAACCAGCCTTTTTCATCTCTTCCTTTATTTTATCAAGAACCGGCCCCTCAGACGTAGCCAGATTGGGACTATATGGCAGGCTCATACCCCGTCCCCGCAGGTTTGCCATATCCTTAGCCGCCACGGGAAAACTCGCCCCGTCCATAGACAGCCGGACCGGATTCAGCTTGAATTGCGCCTCTAAAGCTCCCTGCAAATCACCAGCTACGTATTTGTTATAGATATCCGTAATCAACTCCGGCATAAAGTTTGCAGCTGTACACACACCGCCTACGGCGCCATGGCACAAAGAAGCATACAGCAGGGTATCTTTTCCGCCAAAGACTTTAAAGTTTACATCTCTTGTTCTGCGGATAAACTCTGAGGTCTGGGTGATATCGCCGCTGGTATCCTTCATACCCGTAATATTCTCTACCTCATGAGCCAGACGTTCTACCAGAGCGGCAGATATGGTATACCCTACCCGTCCCGGATTGTTATAGAGAAGCATCGGGGTTTCGGGAACAGCTTCCGCAATGGTTTTAAAATGCACAAACAACTCTGTTTCCGTGGGTTTTAAGAACATAGGCTGAAGAACCGAAATTCCTGCGGCTCCGTTTGCCACTGCCATTTTAGCCAGCCGTACACATTTCTTTGTGCTGATTGCTCCGATGCCGAAATACACGGGAACTCTGTCTTTTCCCTGATGGACCATGATTTTCAACCCCCGTTCCATCTCGTCTTCTTCGATTGCATAGAATTCACCATTGCTGCCAAATGCCAGAATTCCCTGCACTCCGCCGTCGATTACGTAATCTACCTGCTCCCGCATCTTTTTCTCATCAATCTGCTCATTTTCATCAATGGGAGTTAAAATGGGAACTACAACACCTTTTATAAAATTCGTATTCATCTTTTTATCACCTCATCCATATAAAGACTACTTAAGTCATTCTGTCCCACTTAACGAACCAGACATGGTTTCTTGTTGTCAAATTTCCAACCTGGGATTAGGTACTGCATGGCAACCGAATCATCCCTCGCCCCAAGGCAGTTATCCAGGTAGAGACGGTTGGCTTTCATGACCTGTTGACGGTCAACCTGGATTCCAAGACCTCCCTTTTTCGGCAGGTCAATACACCCACCTACAATCTCCATGGGCTCTTTGGTCAGACGCTCTCTCCCCTCCTGCCAAATCCAATGCGTATCAATTCCGTTCATTTTTCCCGGGATGGCAGCCGCGCATTGTACAACCATTGCCAGAGAAATATCAAAATGATTATTGGAATGACAGCCCCACATCATACCAAAGTCATTGCACATCTTTCCCACACGTACGGAGCCGTTCATCGTCCAGAAATGAGGATATATCGCGTCTCCAGTATCGTAATAAATAGTCTTCTATGTATTACCAGAGTATTTCTGTTGCCGATTGTTGAACTATGACAAAACTCTACTTAAAAGCCAAGTCCTTGTTTGATTTTTTCCATGATTTCATTATCAAATTGATAACTCATTTCTCTTAATCCAATCGTGACTCCCTTTTTGGGGTATATCCATAGAACGCCCATATCTCTTGCCGATTGTTTCAAAGTGTATTTTTTATCTGATATGGCAGCTACAAACAGAACATCTTTAATTTCTGAATAGGGCAGCCGCTTTTTTTCCAGTACCAGTCCTTTTTCATAAAAACGTGCTGCACCGTCTCCACGTTTCTTTGGAACCTCTACAACTAATTTCCCAAATTCCGCATCCGGCGCACCGCTTGAAAAACTTCCGCTCCATTCTAAAATACATTCTCCACCATGTTTGCTCCGGTGTTCCTCCGCCTTTTTTGCCCGGTTTGCTCGTTCAGCATAAAACGATTTCAAATACCAAACAATGAGCGCTATACCGCCTACAAAAAATAATGTAACAATTAGTACACTCAGCATAATATAATCTCTCCTTTTATGTATTTATTCTGAATTGAATGCTTATCTTGACCATATAAGAATTCAGGTTTTTCTTTTTTCAACAACATAGTCCAACTCTCCCTCATATATTTTTAAAGATCACAAACATCCTAACAGTTTTGCAGCATATTCTTCCGGAAGGATCGCATGCTGACGATATTCTTCCCGGAGAGCCGGATACTGCTCTGGTGTAGCAGACAGCGCAGCTTTCAGCCCATTTTGAATGCGTTCTATAAACTGCCGGAACAGCGGTGTCTGGTAAACCTGTTCCTGTGCGTTCATTACGTCTGAT
>CAJUPP010000084.1 GCA_910588325.1 uncultured Hungatella sp. | reverse complement strand
TTCACCATTAGTATAACAGATTTTTGAAGACTTGGCCAAAAGACTTATTGAAGATAGTACACATTAAAGTTGACGCCGAACAGGATCATAAAGACAGTGATAACGCCCTGCAGGTAGTAGCTGTCATAATAGGCGATGCTGCTGTTTTTGATGCCGAAGCCTCCCGTACCGGCTGTGCCGAAGCTGGTAGTCAGAGCGTCAAAAAAAGGCATGCCGCCTGCCAAAAGCAGAATCACCTGAACAATCGTCATAACCAGATAAATTATATATAAAATTTTAGCTGTGGTCCTTAATTTGGGAGTCATTTTTCCAACAGAAGGCCCCGGGCTTTCCGCCCTCATCAGGTGCATGTTGTATCCGCCTCCTGCCAGAGGAAGGATTGCCAGCATAAATACCAGTATTCCCATACCGCCTACCCAGTGGGTAAAGCTTCTCCACATAAGGAGAGACGGAGAAAGTGCCTCCACGTCATTTAAAATGCTGGCTCCTGTGGTGGTAAATCCGGAGATGGTCTCAAACAGTGCATCCGTCAGAGACGGGATCTGTCCGCTTAGCCAAAAAGGCAGGGCGCCGAAAAAACTGAGCATCACCCAGGTAAGGGACACTACCAGAAAACCCTCCCTGGCGTAAAACACCGTATCCTTCGGCTTTTTGTGGGTTGTAAACCAGCCGATAATCAGACACAGAACCATGGGGCTTAAGAAATATTTCAAGATCCCGTCCCCATAGATGACAGATATGACACAGGGCAGAAGCATAAGAACCGCCTCAATATTTAAAACCCATCCCATATAGTAAAATACGATTTTCAGATTCATAATTCTCTCTCCTGTACGTCCTCTGACATGCTGCGCTTCGCCCTCCTGGGCCGCAGCATCAGTATCTCTATTATAACCGTATCCCTCATGTTTGTCATGTACTTTTTCTTTCTCCCCAGCCCCTCCTCCAAAAAAACGGCGAAGAGACTGCCGCAAAATATGCAGCAGCCTCTTTCATATACTTTTATGGCTGTTTTTTATTTATCCCTTTATGCCGGTGGAAGCAATCCCCTCCACCAGATACTTCTGCATAGTCAGAAAGATTAAAAAGATAGGAACCAGAGACAGGGTAGCCATGGCGAACATTGCCCCCCAGTCCGACCCCGCCGTAGGATCCGAGAACATTTTCAGCGCGTAGCTGACTGGATACTTTAAAGGATCGCTTAAATACAGCAGCGCCGAAAGGAAATCATCCCATCTCCACATAAAGGAAAAGATGGCGCTGGTAACCAGAGACGGCTTTATAAGGGGCAGGATAATCCGGACAAAGATGGAGTAAATCGAGCATCCATCCATTCTGGCCGCTTCGTCCAGATCATAGGGAATCCCTTTTATAAACTGGATGTTCAAAAAGATAAAGAATCCCTGTCCGAAAAACTGAGGTACGATCAACGGCAGATACGATCCTACCCACCCCATTTTATTGCCGTCATGTTCAGCATGTTTTTTGTCATTTTCTTAAATCTTCATTTTTTGATTAAACAGTATGATAAAGAGCTGTATCAGGCCAGCGCCCAGGCTTTAAACCATGCTTCCGCCTCTATTGCCAATGAAATGGAAATAATTGAGAAACTTTCGGATAATATTATCAGCGATTCCGTTATCCAGGAAAATTTATATCAGCTTAACCAGACCCCAAACAGCAAAAGGGATGCCGCCTACAAAAGGGATGCCTATGAAGCTCTTTTTCCATACGCCTTCAGCAACCAGTATATAAAATCCATCAATCTTGTTCTTGGCGACGGATCCAATATCTGTATGGGAAACTCGGATGATATCAAAAGGTTCCCCATGGCCCGGCTGGAAGAGACTGCCGATGCGTCCAGCGGGCGTGTCAGCTGGGTGCCTGCCCTGCAGCCAGGCCAGGATGTGTGCTGCATCCGCATGCTCCGCCAGTTAAAATTTCTGGGGTTAAATAAACTGGCGGATCTGTACCTTGTAGTTGACATGGAGACATTGATCTCTGATTCCCTCCAAAGCGCAGGATACTCCTCAGACAACGCGCCTTTTGTTCTGCTCTGTGATGAAAAACGGATCTATCCGGCAGAACCTTACCATGATGAAATGTATCCCCAGCTGCTGGAGGATATGGCTGCTGCTGACAGATCCTATACCATCGCCTCAATAGATAGCAAAAAAACATTTATCATCGCAGGCTCCCTTCCCTTTATCGGATGGGATTATCTGTATTTCAGGGACTACAATCCTATTTTCCACAATATCCTTTTAGCGAAATTCTGGATGGTGGCAGTCTTTACCATGTCCTGTATTACCGCCCTTGTAATGCTGTGGCTGGTCTTCGGAAGGATCCTAAGCCACATGGGGTTCCTGATAGAAAAAATCCGCTGTTTCGGAAACGGGACTCTTCCCCCGCGGCAGATTTCGTCTTATATTTATGAAGGCCGTCAGGATGAAATCGGGCAGCTTCACCGGGCGTTTGACGAGATGACCAAAAGCGTCAAGGTTTTACGGGACGAGAACTATGACAAACAGCTTTTATTGAGAGATGCCACCATCCGGATGCTCCAGCAGCAGATAAACCCTCACTTTTTGTATAACACCCTGGACACTATCAACTGGATGGCGCAGAAATACGGCGCTGACGATATCTCCACCATGGTACGCTCTCTGGGAAACCTGTTCCGTGCCTCCATCACAGGACAGGAGGATTTAATTCCTCTTAGAGAGGAGCTGTCCTTTTTAGACAACTATATTCAGATTCAGACTATCCGCTTTAAAGACCGGCTGAATTTCGAGATGGAGCTTCCTGATCATATTTCCCACATCCAGATTCCCAAACTCTGTATTCAGCCTCTGGTGGAAAACGCGTTAAAGCATGCCATGGAATATTCGGATCAGATGTGCTGCATCCGATTTACCTTTTGTGAGAGGGAAAAAGACTACTTAATCCGGGTGGCAAACACTGGTTCCCGGTTTGAGGAGAACCTGCTCCAAAAAATTGAAAACAAGGAGATCACGCCTCAGGGATCCGGTGTGGGACTGACCAACATCAATTCCCGCCTGAAGCTTTTATACGGCGATTCTTATGGGCTGACCTTTTATAATCAGGAAGAGATGGCAGTCGTCATGCTTACCATCCCAAAAGAAAGGAGAAGTTTTCATGCTAAGACTCATGATTGTTGATGACGAGCAAATCATACGGGAGGCATTATCGGAAATGGCGGACTATCAGTCCATTGGGTATGAGCTGATAGAGCGCTCCCTCAAATTTGACGCCGACATTTCCTTTGTCCTTCTGTCTGGTTACGGAGAATTCGAATATGCCAGACAGGCCATGTGGTACGGTGTGCGCCATTATCTTCTGAAGCCTACGGACCGTCAGGAATTGATCAATACCCTGATTGCCATCCGCCAGGAACGGCTTTTGGAGGAGGAAAAGCGGGTTTTGGAGCGTTCCCGGCTGCTGTGCAGCCTTCAGACCTCCCTGGAGCAGTGTTTTCTCATGGAAGCTCTGGCCTATGAGGAGAATTTTCCCTCTGTCTACCAGAAATACCTGCCTCTCCTGCCCATGTCCCTGGAGTGCTGTACCGCCTGCGTATGCTCCTATGTGGAGGAATCCTACATGAAAAGCTTTGCGGCAGACGCCAGACGTCTTCTTGAGCTGGAGCAGGTACCCTTACGTTTCTCCTGCATATACATAAAAAACAATATGATTCTGATTTTCCGTGCCTCCTCCCTCCTGATCCAGGAGCGGATCAGAGAACTTCTGGAGAATCTCTGTTACAGTGGGCAGTCTGTTGCTTTTGATTTTCGTTTTCTCCATGAACCTACGGCCTTGGAACTGTTCCGCTCTATTTTGCAAAAGCTGGCCCGGTTTCAGCAGATTTTCCTTGTGGATGAGAAATCCCACACTTACGAGATCCGAAATGATCCCACTGCTCCCTGGAGAATCAGCCATCTGAACGCCACCATTGCCAATGCATCTGATGCCTGCCAGGCCGTCGAAGTCTTAAACACCGTGTTTCATGACACCATGCCTGCAGACACTGCCAAAAACCTGGCTCTCAGTCTGTTTTTAAAACGGTGGCCCAAAAGCGGGGCCTGCCCTACGGAGCTGGCCTGCGATTTTTTTCAAAAGCTTCACTACTGTTCCCATATAGAAGAGATTCAGAACCTGATGGAAGCAGTCCTCCTCCAGGAAAACGCCAAAGACCAGGAGGAAAAAAACAGCGCCAACATCGCGCTTTTAAAATCTTATGTAAACCAGCATCTGGATTCAGAGAACCTGTCTTTAAAATGGCTGGCAGAAAATTACCTTTTTATCAGCATCGGATACTTAAGCAAGCTGTTTATCAAGGAGGAAGGCCTTCGCTTTTCCGATTATCTCAACCAGAGACGGGTAGAGGAAGCCAAACGGCTTATGATGGTTTACCAGAAGGAGAACGTGAAAAACATTGCCGGAAAGGTAGGGTTCGGCAGCAATCCCCAGTATTTCAGCCAGGTGTTTAAACGGTATACAGGGCTTACACCTACGGAGTATATGGAAAGTCTGCGGCTGACCTGAAAATAAAAGGAAGGGAAAGAAGTATTTATGCAAACCATTGATTTAAACAAAAACTGGCGTATCCGTTCTGCAGAAGATGACATCTGCTTCTGCTCCGATGTGCCGGCCACTGTAGCTCACACTCTCTATGGAAACGGAGCCATGGAAGATCCCTATTACGGTGAAAATGAATGGAATACTTATGAAGTGTTAAAGAAAGATTATGAATTTACCAACACATTTGTGGTGTCAAGGAAGGTATTAATGGATGACCAGGTTCTGCTTCGGTGCGAGGGAATCGATACGGCGTCAGATATCTACGTCAACGGCCGTCATGTGGCATTTGTCAACGACATGCACCGCACCTATGAATTTGATGTAAAAAATATTCTTGCGGAAGGGGAAAACCGCATTAAACTTCTGTTTCACTCCAACCTGGAATACGCCCTGAAGCAGCATGCAAAAGAGCCTTATTATACGACATCTGATACAGTTGACGGATTCAGCCTTGTCAGAAAAGCCCATTCCACCTATGGGTGGGACTGGGGGCCAAAGCTTCCTGACATGGGGATCTGGAGAAGCATCCGTATTGTATCCTACAGCCAGGCAAAATTCGCGGATCTGTATATCCGCCAGAATCACCAGGGCGGTAAGGTAGAATTACAGTTTGACGTTGCGATTGAGATGTTTGGACAGCAGACAGCGGATCTGGAAATCCTTGTAACCTCTCCAAAGGGTCAGACGTGGAATATAAAAGCCGTAAAGTCCCAGGAAAAGGCTTCCTATCATCTTCTTATTGAAAATCCTGAATTGTGGTGGTGCCGGGGATTGGGATCTCAGCCTCTTTATGATGTTAGTTTCACCCTGAAAAACGACGAAGAAATCCTGGAGACAAGGCACATGCGGATCGGCCTGCGGACCCTGACAGTCTGCAGGGAAAAAGACTGGTGGGGAGAAAGCTTTGCATTCTCCATCAACGGAATATCCGTATTTGCTATGGGCGCAAACTATATTCCGGAAGACAGCCTCTACCCGCGGTGCAGCAAAGAGCGTTCCAGAAAGCTGCTTGACCAGTGTGTAAAAGCCAATTACAACAGTATCCGGGTATGGGGCGGCGGATATTTCTGTGAGGACTATTTTTATGATCTGTGTGATGAATACGGCCTGATGGTATGGCAGGATCTTTTATTTGCCTGCGGTGTGTACCGGCTTCAGAAAGATTTTGTGGAAAATGTGGTGGCAGAGACAAAAGATAATGTAAGAAGGCTTCGCCATCATGCCAGCATCACATTATGGTGTGGCAATAATGAGCTGGAATGGGGCTGGTCTGGATGGGATATGGGATTTGGAAACAAGCTTTCCGATAAGGCAGATTATCTGAAGCTGTTTGAATGGATTCTTCCTGAGACCGTAAAAGAAGCTGATCCGGATCGATTTTACTGGCTTGCCTCCCCATCCTCTGGCGGAAGCTTTGACGATCCCAATGACCAGAACCGGGGAGATGTGCATTACTGGGAAGTATGGCACCGGTTAAAGCATTTTACGGAATATCGAAAGTATTATTTCAGGTTCTGTTCCGAATTCGGTTTTCAGTCCTTCCCGTCTGTAAAGACAATTCGGACCTTTGCAGAGGAGAAAGATATGAATATCTTTTCACCGGTAATGGAAAACCATCAGAAGAACAAAGGGGCAAACGGACTGATTCTGTACTATATATCCGCCAACTTCCTGTATCCGGCCAGGTTCGATACCCTTGTCTACGTCTCCCAGATTCTCCAGGCAGAGGCAATCCGGTACGGGGTGGAACATTGGCGAAGCAACCGCGGAAGATGCATGGGGGCTCTGTACTGGCAGCTTAATGACTGCTGGCCGGTGGCAAGCTGGTCAAGCATCGATTATTTCTATCGCTGGAAGCCGCTGCATTATTATGCCAGGAAATTCTATGCCCCTGTACTTCTCTCGGCGCTGGAAGATAAAGGGACAGTCCGGTTTGTGATTTCCAATGAGACCAGAAAGGAAGTTTTTACAAAAATTCTGTGGAGGCTGCGGGATCATATGGGGAACATCCTTGAGGAGGACTCCAGAACCTGCCAGGTGCCGGCACTGGAGGCAAAGGAATGTGCAAGAGCTGACTTTACCAAGGTATTGGAAAACAGGCAGACCTTCCGAACACAGTATCTGGAATATATTCTGTTTGAAGAAGAAAGTGAAATAAGCCGCAACACCTTGCTGTTCTCCCGGCCCAAGCACTTTGAATTCCTGGATCCGGGAATCACATACTCTGTAAAAGAGGAAGAAGACCGCTTCCTTCTTACCTTCCGCACGGAAAACTATGCAAAATATGTGACCATTGATTCTGACAGGTTTGATTTTGTAGCCAGCGACAACTGTTTCGATCTTTCCAAAGGGGATGAGAAGGTTATCGCTGTCAGGAAAGACGATATCACCAAAGACGGAAAACCCTTTGAGGTTCAGGTATCGGATTTCCGTTCTCTAAACATATTAAATGCATTCGATATTCCGTCACCGTAAACGGAAAATTTTGCTATCGGAAAGGGGGGATAATCTATCCCCCCTTCCACCGCCTGGCATATTTACATCAGGATATCTTTTAAATCATTTAACCCTTTATTGGTAGTCACAATCACCACCGTGTCATACACTTCTATGGTATCTTTGCCCCGGGGAGTGATGATCTTCCCTCTTCGGTTGATACAGGCCACCAGAAGATTGGACTTCAAAGTCATTTTTTCCAGAGGCACGCCGAGCATGGGAAAATCTTTTCCCACACGGAACTCCAGAGCCTCCGCATGACTTGACATCTTGTACAGAGTCTCCACATTGCTGCCCAGGGAATTCTGCATGGCCCGGACATACTGCAGAATCAGATCTGCTGTAATCAGCTTGGGATTGATCACGCTTCCCAGATTCAGGGAATTGATCACATCCTCAAAGGAAATCCTGTTTACTTTTGTAATCAACTTTGCCTTGGACTGGCTTGCCGCATAGAGAGACAGCATAATGTTCTCCTCATCAAAGCCTGTCAATGCGGCAAATGCCTCTGTCTGACGAAGCCCTTCCTCTAAAAGAAGCTTCTGGTCGGAAGCGTCTCCGTGAATCACCATGGCATAGGGAAGGCTTTCACTGAGCATCTTGCAGTTATCCAGCTCCCTTTCCACAATAGTAATCTTGATGGGAACATCCTTAAGCATCTTTGTCAGATAGTAGGTAATCTTCCCTCCGCCTATCATCATAACGGACTTGGCACTGTTATTCTTCACACCTGCCGCACGGAAAAATTTGGAGGACTCTGTCTGAGAACTGATAAAGGATATTTTATCCTTTGCAGACAGTTCAAACATACCGTTGGGGATCAGAACATCATCCCCCCGCTCCACGGCACACACAAGTACATTGCTATGGGTCTTCTGGGCTATCTCAAAAACCTTTATGCCGTGAAGTACAGAATCATCCGGAATCTGAAATTTCATAATCTCCACCCTGCCTTTGGCAAAGGTATCGATTTTAATGGCGGAGGGGAATTTAAGAAGGCGGGCAATCTCTCTGGCAGTGGCTAACTCCGGATTGATAGCCAGAGAAAGGTTTAACTCCTCCCGGATATAATTTACCTCCTCCGCATATTCCGGATTTCGAATTCTGGCAATGGTATGACAGTCTCCGGCCTTTTTGGCAATAAGGCAGCAGAGGATATTCAGTTCATCGGAGCCGGTTGTGGCAATCAGAAGATCCGCCTCCTTGATGCCGGCTTCCATCTGAACATTATAGATAGCTCCGTTGCCTTCCACTCCCATGACGTCAATACTTCCGGTTACATTTTCAAGGGCATCCCTGTCCTGATCGATGATTGTAAGCTCATGTCCTTCTTCATTCAGTTCCCCTGCAATGGTAGCGCCTACTTTCCCGCACCCCACAATAATGATCTTCATCTTATCTCCTTCTTCCTGCCTGTTCGTAAAAAGGTCTGCGAATTTTTTTCCTTGTAATCTCCACCAGATTTAGCTTGGTGATATCAACCACAGTGGTTTTTACCGGGTCTCTCAGGCAGTATGCGGACAGCGTCTTTAACAGAAGCTTTTTGTCCTCGTCTGATTCCATGTCGATAAAATCGACCACAATTATACCAGACAGATTCCGAAGACGTATCTGACGGCTGATTTCCTGTGCTGCCTCCAGATTAATCTTCATAATCGTGTCATGAAGATTTTTCCTGCCGGAATATTTACCTGTATTTACATCAATGACTGTCATGGATTCCGTAGGATCGATTACCAGGTATCCGCCGGAACGAAGCCATACATGGCGGGACAGCGCCTCCTCCACAGCTTTTTCCAGCTGGTATACCTTGCTTAAAGAAACCATAGGATCCGAATAGAGGCGCAGCTTCTCCAAATCCTCTTTCTGATAGACAGAAAGATACTCTTTCATCTGGCGAAACATCTCCGGATCATCCGTAAGAATCTCTTCCATACTCTGGGAATACGTATCTCTCAAATGTCCGATATAAGGCAAAGGCGCCTTAAAAATCAAACTGCCGCCGGTTCTGTATGCCCCAGCCTCCATCACTTTGTGAAACTGGGATTTTAAAAGTTCAAGTTCCTCTAAAATCATCTCTGGGGAAGCATCCCAGGCATTGGTTCTGACAATGACCCCAAAGCTGTCTTCCTTGTAAGGTTCCAGTCTCTGGCGGATCATCTGTTTCCAGGGCTGGCTGCTGATTTTAGAAGAGAATGTGATCAGATTCTTCCCGCAGGTAAGCACACAGTAGCGTCCGGTAAAGCTTAAATTGGAGGTAGCCACCGGGTCCTTGCTTTTCACGGCATCTCTGGAAATCTGGATGATGATATCATCTCCTACCTTTAAGCTGCCCTGGTGATTTGCCGAGACAAAATTGTGTACCGGATTGTCAGACAGGCTGTAGTAAGCCATCTGCCTGTCACCGAATTCCACAAACGCGGAGTTAATATTTTTCGCAATATTCTTTACTTTTCCTATATATATGTTGCCTAAACTTGAGGCGTCTTCTTCATCAAGCTCCATCTGGACAGCCCTGGAATCCTCAGAAAGAACCGTCAGAATCCGCCCTTCCATTCTGGTAATCATCAATCTATTCAATGTCTTGTCCCAAATTTTCCAGTGCCACCAGCCGCCTGGAACCTTCCTCTCCTAAATCTGCATACACTTCTTCCCGTTCTATTCTCATGGCAAAAGGCGGATACACCTCTCCCCTGGACCGGTAAAAGGCTTCCATCACCAGTTCCGGTTTTATATTGTCCCTGCTTCCTGTACAAACCTGTAAAAAGACGGATTCTCCCTGTCTCTGTGCCTGATAAATCAACGGTTTTAAGTCCAGTTCTCTTGTTCCCTTTTTTGTCTCCTTTGTAATGAGAATCTGCGGTCTATTACAGAACTCCAGAAACTCCTTAAAAAATCCGTCCAAATCCCGGGGCTTATAATTCTCCCGAAAAGTCAGCAGATAATCTGCCGCCGCCACAATGGACATAGCATTTTTGTCAGAGTCATCCAAAAGCCGGTAGGACAAAATTTCTGTTCCCTCCACCATGACCTGGTTCAGCCGTTCTATCATGGTTTTGGAATTCATGGTACTTAGAACTTCAATATCCATGTATTCCCCATTGCTGGTAAGCCCCACCCCCAGCGGGGCGGCAAAGGACATGATCTGATGGGGGCTGAATCCTTCGCTGTAACGGATATCCACTTCGGCCCGCCGCATAACCTTCTGAAAATACCGCATCACATCCAGATGGCCGATAAATTTCATAGGTCCCTGTTTGGTGAATTTAATTCTTATCTTCATAACAAACCCCTCCCCCAAACATCTTAGCGCCGCATCCGGAACATCTCTGTCTGCAGTTTGGCGTTACCGTCTCACTGATAGCCTGCTTCCATTCTCTCTTTAAAAATTCTTTCGACACACCTGCATCAATAAAATCCCACGGAAAAATCTCGTCTAAACTTCTCTCACGAACCGTATAGAAATCCGGATCAATCTGACAGTCCTCAAAGGCCTTCATCCACAGTTCATTGCGGAAATTCTCTCCCCAGGAGTCGAACAGCGCTCCGTTTCTGTAAGCAGCCTCAATAACCGCAGATAGTTTTCGATCTCCTCTGGCTAAAACTCCCTCCAAAACGGACAGATCCGCCTCGTGCCAGTTGTATTTCAGGCTTTTGGCATTCTTCATCTGACGGAATTTATCTTTTACAATGTAAGCTCTCTCCAGAAACTCCTCTTTCGTACACATTGTAGCCCACTGGAAGGGGGTGAAGGGTTTCGGCACAAAGAAGGAGGAACTTGCCACAATCTGTACCTTCCCATGGCGCCGCTCTTTGGGTACTGTGTCATAGTAGCTTTCGGCAATCTTCTCCGAGAGCAGGGCGATTCCTTCCATATCCTCTTTCTGCTCCGTAGGAAGCCCCAGCATAAAGTACAGCTTCACCCGGTTCCAGCCGCCTTTGAAGGCCTCCCTGGCTCCCTCCAGAATTACCTCCTCCGTCAGCCCTTTGTTAATCACGTCCCTAAGCCTCTGGGATCCTGCCTCCGGCGCAAAGGTCAGGCTGCTCTTCTTCACATCCTGAATTTTGCTCATGACATCCAGGGAAAAGGCGTCGATCCGAAGAGACGGCAGAGAGATATTGACCCCTTTCCCCTGAAAATTGTCAATGAGGAAATTCACCAGGCCTTCCAGATCGGTATAGTCGCTGGAGCTTAAAGAACTCAGGGATATTTCCTCATGACCTGTGGTTTTCAAAAGACTGTAGGCATAATGCTTTAAATATTCAAGACTTCTCTCCCTCAAAGGGCGGTACACATTGCCTGCCTGGCAGAAACGGCACCCCCGGATACAGCCTCTCTGGATCTCCAGAACCACTCTGTCCTGGGTCACTTTGATAAAAGGGACCAAAGGTTTCTCAATATATCCGTAGTCATCCATGGAAACCATCAATTCCTTTGTGATGGTCTCCTTTGCCGCCGGATGGTTTGGTTTAAAGGAAGCAATGGTTCCATCGGCTTCATACGCCACATCATAAAATGCAGGAACATAGATGCCGGGAACCGACGCAGCCAGCTCTAAAAACTTTCTGCGGCCTCCTCCCTTTTGTTTATTCTCTTTATACAAATCTAAGAGACCATCATAAACCGTCTCTCCCTCTCCGATATAAAACAAATCAAAAAAATCTGCCAGGGGCTCCGGATTGTAGGCACATGGGCCGCCGCCGATGACAATGGGATCCTCTTCCCCTCTCTCACAGCTGTGAAGGGGAATCCGGCTTAAGTCCAGAATCTGCAGCACATTGGTGTAGCTCATCTCGTACTGCAGGGTGATTCCCAGAAAATCAAAGTCTTTAATCGGATCCTGGGACTCCAACGCAAACAGAGGGATTCCCTGCTCCCTCATTACTTGATCCAAATCATTCCACGGCGAATAGACCCGTTCACAGTAGACATCCTCCCGCTTATTGAACATGTCGTAGAGAATCTGAATCCCTAAGTGGGACATGCCGATCTCATAAACGTCCGGGAAACACATGGCAAAACGGATGGCCACAGATTCAGGGTCCTTGACGCACATATTTACCTCGCCGCCGATGTAGCGGGCGGGCTGTTGGATACTTAGTAAAATTTCATCAGGTAAGGCTAGTTTTCTCATGGTTTTTCCTTATATTTTTGTTTGTATTGCACAAAATTATGACAATATTTTGCGCTACGACCAAGTGGCTAGTTTTTAGAATTTGCTGCAAATCAGGTCCCTGTCAGGGGTATAAATCAGGCTTTGTTTCGACTCGGAAATGAGGCCAATTTCAAAAATTACAACAATTTTATTTTTGTGATGAAATATGGAAAGAATAGCATTCTCCCTTTGCTTTCCGTACAAAACAATACAAAATAACATTTTTTGCCTGATTCCGTACAAATATCAATTTGAATAATTATACGGCATTTTCCCATGGGTGGCAAGGTCTTTTTCTGCCTCCGCGACCACTGGTCCGCTGTGCTTGTCTGGTGTTCTTGCTTGTTCAATAAGATGAGTGAGTTTTAAGGGATCACCAGGATATTCGACGATGCGTAATCCGGCAGGTGATGCCCTGGAGGTTTCTTCACCTTTTGCGGCACGTTCAAGGATGTCAAGGTACTCTCTCATGCCCTCAAAAACTGGCTGCTTTTTCTCCACATAGGTATTCATCGTAAAATCACTGGAATGATGTCCCATGACTTCGGCAAGTTCCTTCAAATTGACGCTATTGTTTTCCATGATGGTTGCAAATGAGTGGCGACTGAAATCCAAACGTTTGGATTTTTTGCGTTATCCAAACTTATATAAAATCCAAACCTTTCAGAGGAAATACAAAAGCCACAACAAATACCGTCTGAAAAGGTTTGGATTTTATTTTTATCTTCTTCTCCTGATACCGCAGAAATC
>CAJUPP010000083.1 GCA_910588325.1 uncultured Hungatella sp. | reverse complement strand
CTTCAAGTATGACACAGGATTATAGAAAATACTAGGCGAATGGTTTTACGTTTACATTTTTTCCCTATTGGAATTATGATTGCGAACTTGTTTCGCAATTACTTATTAATGATTCCAACATCATTTTCGTGTTTGAATAATTTTCGTATTATGAAAATCATTTTCGTTATTCAGAATAACATAAGTATACATTTTTTTCATCCTCTTGTCAATAAAATATCACAACTTTCTTTGTATTTTCTCTTTCGTTTTATATATATTTCACAAATGTCATTTTTACTTCCCTGCAGTAAAAATGAGGCAGCAAAAGCCACCTCCTTCTTCATACCCTTTTCACTCTCCACTTACTGATAAGAACTTTTTCCTGAACTGCTCCGGGGTTATCCCCTCCACTTTTTTAAACACCTTCGAAAAATAGGTACTGTTCTCATACCCTAAAAGCTCTGACACCTGGTAGACCATCTTTCCCTCCTCCAGAAGCTTCTTGCCACATTCTACCTTGCGCCGGTTCACATAGGGAATAAAATTTTCATGCATATTCTTTTTGAAAAAGGAACTGAGATAGGGCTCCGATACGCCGATGTACCTGGCCGCATCTGACAGCTGAATCGTCTTATAAAGATTCGCTTCAATATAGTTCAGTGTCCGCTCCATAATATCAGACTCTGAACTTTTCTGCAAAATAAAAAAACGGGCGGCAAAACATTTGACAAATTCCTTCCACCATTCCCGGCACCCTTTTAGACTGTTCAGCCCTACAATCTTCTGATAATGTCTGCTGCTGCCGTCCGTCTCAATATCCTCTATGCTTCCTCCCAGCTTCTCCGCTCTTCCGGAAAAATATCCCAGCATCTCAATCATCAGCCGTTTTACAAGATATATTGAAACATATCTGTTTTCATCAATACGATCAAACATGCTGTTTATGGATTCTAAAATTTCCGTTTCCGATATGGCATCGATTTTGACCTTCAGTTTTTTTGTAAAATCCTCCATATCGAAGGGATACTGCTTTCGAATCTCCAACGGCCGGTTAAAATAGAAGGTGGCGGCTTCAGGCGTATAAAAAGCATAATGCTCTATGGTATTGGCTATCCGAAGAAAAAATTTTTCTTCCTCACCAAAACCGCGGCAATCCGTCACTCCGATGCAGCATTCATCTGGTATAAAAAGCCGGATTTGGCGGTGAAGCCCGTCTGTTTCCCATGCCTCTGCCGGTTCATGAGAAAGAGCCAGCATCTTCCCTTCATAAAAAAGGCATAAAAGCTCTCTGCCCGTTTTCTGATAATACTGACGTACAATATTCTCCAAAATCTCCATGTCTACCAGGCTCTCCCAATCATTTCGCCTGATATAAAAGCTTAAGCAGCTGCCGGTCTGAAACTTTTCGGGAATATTCAGAAGCCTCTGCCGATCCTCCTGTCTTCTCTGGGCCACGGATTGTTCTGATTTTGTCTTTGCCTCGTACGGCTTTCGAATCATTCCCGACAATGCATCTGTCAGTTCCTCTCCCGACAATCCGAACTTCCGAATATAATCCGCCGCTCCCAGTTTCATAGCTTCCTTTACCGTGTTAAAATCATCATAGCAGCTGATAACAATGGTCCTTACAGAGATCCCCCGGTTTTTGATAATCTCAAGAAGCTCCAGACCACTGATCTCAGGGATATTCAGATCCAGAAGCAGTATATCTGGTTTTTGCTGCTCAATCCGTTCCAATGCCTCCCTGCCATCCCTGGCGTCCTCTAAGAGTGTAAAACCCAGCATATTCCAATCAATTAAAGAACGCAGTCCTGCTCTGGCCAAAAGCTCATCTTCCACAATCAGCACTTTCATCCTAAGTCCCTCCTTCTTTCATAGCCGGTATGGTCAGAAAAATCCTGACCCCCTCCTCTAGCTCCCTGTCTATGCTTAATCCGTAAGAGGTTCCGTACAGCATATGAAGACGATGGTTTATATTGGAAAGGCCGATACCAGTGACACCTCGCTTCTTCTCCTCTTTGATTTCTTCCGGGTCAACAGCTCTTCCCCGGACTCCCGGCCCATTGTCAACCAAAGTAAGAACGATATCATCGCCCCTATGTTCCCCTCTGAGTACGATTACCCCGTTTTCCATGTGGGACATGCCATGAATAAATGAATTTTCCACCAACGGCTGGAGACAGAACCTGGGAATAAGATATTCCTTCAATTCATCTGGTATCACAAAGAAAAACCGGGTATTATCGCCAAAACGGATCTTCATAATGTTGACATAGGCCTCCAAAGTCCTTACAGCACTGCCGATGGTCTCCAGCTCGTCCGTATTTTTATAGGTCTCCCCCAGAAGGACTCCCAGCTCGGACAGAATATCTGCCACCTCCCCGTCCTGATTGATAAGGGCTTTCCATCGCACCGCATTCAGTGTATTAAAGAGAAAATGAGGGGTAATCTGGGCCCGCAATACATCGAATCTGGCTTTTTCCCTCATAGCCGTCTCCTGACGCACCTGTTCCAACAGTGATTTTATCCTTTTCTGGGCGCCAAGCATCCCCTCCTGCAGTTCTCGGATTTCCAGAAAACGAGGATCCTCCAGCACAAGAAGCTCCGGGCAGTTTTCTTCTATCATAGGGGCCCTCTTGGCAAAAAACAGAATGGGGTCCGTAATATATTTGGAGATAGTAACTGTGATCCACATAAACCCTGCCGTCACCAGAAACATAAAAATCACTGCTGCAATCATAACCTGGCGGCTTCTGGCAAAAACATCTCCTGCTCTGGCCACATACGCCACTACATTGCTGCTGTAGGACAAAGGGGAAAGTATGTAATAAAGGCCGTGATACTGTCCGTTTTTCTGCCCTGAGAATTGCCAGAATTCATAGATGCCCTGCAGTTCCTGACTGGAAAACCTCTGGTTCTCTTCGGTTAAAATCCGTCCTCTGTCATCATACATTACCATGGTTCCCTTCTGAAAACGGGAATCCTGGCCGGCCCCGGAAAAAACACTTTTAGGGATACGTACAAAAACGTATCCCTGAGGCTGTTCCTGATACTGCATCAGACAGCGTCCAAACACCACATACTGCCTGTCTCCGTTTTTCATAAACAGCTCATTCATCCTGTTATCCCAGTGTGGACGCTGTTTCTCATTTCCGATAAAAGAAAACCATGGAAAACTTTCCAGTTCATCCGTCAGATCATCCACACCGGATGAACAGACCACTTTTCCATCATTTATCACCAGAAGCATCTCCCCCTGAAAGCTTCCCAGAATTGTCGTCTCACAGCTCTGAATCATCTTCTCCAGCTGCATGACCGCTCTGTTTTTTTCGTAGGCATTGGGAGCCCTGTAGTAGTTTACTAAAAGATTGTAATTTTCCCTGTAGGTAATAATGACGCTGCTGGCATAATTAGACTGCAGAATGGCATTCTCAATCCTGCCTGCATTCTGCGCGAACATCATCTGAAGCGCCTCCTCGGTTCCCGATGAAAGGTGATGCTGTAAAATCACTGCCAGAACTGCCAAAGCGGCAAACAGGGGAAGCAAAACATATCCGGTGATATGTTTTATCATACTGTGGCAGATACTTGGTTCCTTTCTCTTTTTACTCATTTTTCCCGCCCTGTTATCCCTTTACGGCTCCTGCTGACAAGCCTCCTACCAGATTGTCCTGAACAACTATAAAAAATAGAATTACCGGCACCAGGCTTAAAACCACGGAAGCCATCAAGGGTCCCCACTCCGTAGAAAATTCGCCTATGTAATCCCGGATTCCAACCTGAACCGTCTTTTTTGAAACACTGTTGATAAATGTATTGGCATACATAAACTCATCCCAGGAAAGAAGAAAACAATACAGTGTGGTAGCGGAAATCCCCGGCTTCGCCATTGGAAAAATCACCTTGATAAAGGATTGAAAACGGTTGCAGCCATCAACCATGGCTGACTCCTCAATCTCCCATGGAATCTGAAGAAAAAACGTACACATATTCCAGACCGCAAAAGGAAGGGCAAAGGAACAGTTAATGATAATCAGGGAAAGATGCGTATCGATAAGGTTCATTTGTTTCATGATAACATAGTATGGCACCGAAAGCAACACACCCGGAAACATCTTGGTAAAAAGGATGCTCAGCTTGATTTTTTCCGCCCCGAAGATCCGATAGCGGCAGAAGCCGTAGGCAGCCATCACTGCAAATAACATGGAAACAGCGGTTACCACTGTGGATATACAGGCGCTGTTCCAAAAATACAGGACAAAATTGGATTGAAACAGCACCTGCTTAAAATTGTCAAAGGTTATGCTGGTAGGAATCAGCTGGGCCGTATTGTAAATCTGGTCCGATGATTTCACGGAAGTAAGCAAAACCCAGGAAAAGGGGAGAAAGGAACACAAAGCAATGACAACTGCCAGAGCCTGCAGGATTCCTCTCTCCAGTCTCGTCTTTTTCATTTTAATCTCCTTTATTTCTTCTCCGATGATATCATGCGGATATAAACTACGGTCAGAATGGCAATAATTATGAATATCTCCACGGAAACTGCCGCCGCATACCCGAATTTGTGATCCACAAAAGCCTGTCGATATGCAAAGGTATACATGATCTCCGTGCTGTTTAAGGGCCCGCCCTTAGTCAGCAGCCAAATGGCATTAAAATTATTGAAAATCGAAATAGCATTTAAAATAACGGCAACAGCCATAGGCTCCTTAATATTAGGCAGTGTAATATAGAAAAACCGTTTTATTTTTCCCGCCCCGTCGATGGCGGCACTCTCATACAGCTCATAAGAGACTCCCTGCAAAGCTGCCAGGACAAAAATCATCAGAAACGGCGTGCTTTTCCACACATTGGCGATAATCACCGCCCCCATGGCCGTATCGATATTCCCCAGAAAGGAATAGCTTTCTTTCAGAATGCCCAGACGCACCAGCAGAATGTTAAAAATGCCAATTTTCGTATCATAGAGGGCGCTGAAGGTAAGGGCGCTGATGGCGGAAGGGATGGCCCAGGGAAGAAGGGCGACGGTCCGAAAGACCGCCCTTCCCTTAAGCTTTTCATTGAGTACCAGAGCCACTCCCACTGCCAGAAGTACCTGTGCCACCAGATTTACCAGAGTCCACACCACAGAATTCCCCACTGCCTTTTGGAATTTGGTGTTGGAAAACATAACCAGATAATTTTTCAGCCCTGCAAAGGTTCCGAAATCCGGCCCATTGGATTTTGTCATATCGTAATTTAAAAAGCTGATAACGATTCCCCGGACAAGAGGATACACACTTAATAAAAGGATAGAAATAACTGCCGGGGCAATCAAAAGATACCCATTCCTGTTCCGTCCGAAAGAATACTCCTTAAGCTTCATTCGGTCTGCCTGCTCTCTCATATGTCTCCTCAATAATTTTCGTCAATAAATGCAATCAATTCCTGCTCCAGCTCATCCAGGGCCTCCTGGGCGCTCATCTGATCAAACAGAACCTTTTTAAAGGCATCCGCCACCTTCTCGTCCAGAGATGCAGAATTCTTCACCCGAGGTCTGGGAACTGTGTATTCCGCCTCATCCACAAACACCTGGTAATCCGGGTTAATAGCCAGAACCCCTGATACGTCCACATCGCTTCGTCCTGCAATACATACCTTCTCTGTCAATACAAAATCGCACTCTTTGCTGGTCAGATATTCCACAAATGCCCATGCCAGCTCTTTATTCTTGCTGTTTATATTGATAGCCAGATTCTTGCCTCCCAGACACACGGCCTGTACCTTTCCCTTGGGCATAACCGCCAGTCCGAAGTCCAGATTGGGATTGCTGCTCTCCAGATTCTTATATGCCCAGTCTCCGCATATAAAAAACAGACAGTCATCAGATGTAAACGTATTGTATGCCGCCGCCCAGTCAGACGCATCCTTCATTCCCTCAGGAAACGCATGGTATTTGGTGTGGAGGCCGGTCCAGAATTCAAATGCCTCTTTTCCTGATTCATTGTTTACGGTCACCACAGGACGGTCCCCGGAGGTATCAATCACCGGATTTTCATTTTGAAAAAAGAAATTGAAAATAGCATAGCCGTCCGGTCTGGTAGACACGCCTGCATACCCTTTTTCCGTAGCCAGCTTAATATCCTCCTCAAATTCTGCCCAGTTGGCAGGCGGTTCTGTCTTTCCGATTTCTTCCAGAATCCGTTTATTATAGTAAAGTCCCGTATTGTTGTAGTACCACGGAACAGAATAGTAACTTCCTTCAAACAATCCGGAATCCAGCGGCCCCTGAAGATATTTGTTCTCCGTGCTTTTCAGCTGTTCATCCAAAGGCTCCAGAAGTCCCATAGCCGCCAGGTCGATAGGCCAGCCCGCATTGTCCAGCGCCACGACATCCGGTCCTGCGCCGGCCATGGCAGAGGTGGTGAACTTGCTTAAAATATCATTTCCCGAAAGTCCCTCGATGGTAATTTTCGTATCCGGATATTGTTCCTCAAAAGCCTTGGCCGCTCTGAGAATAGCCGGGTCGTCGTTCTTGGTCATTGTGCTGTTGACAACCACATACAATTCTCCTGAAAGCCCGCCCTCTCCCGATGAGGCTTCCGCTTTCGTCTCTTCCTTTGTCTCTGCTGCCTTTGTCTGCTCCGCTGCTGTCTGACTGCCCTGGGGCTGCCCAGATTGTCCGGAATTATTCTGGCACCCGGTCATCATTCCTGCCGCTGTCAGCGCTGCCAATGTAACCACCCATTTTTTCATATGGTAAACCTCCTTTGTATCCTTACCTGTTTTTTACGATTTCATTGTATCAATTCTGACTTTTTATTGGAATGGCGATTTTTTTCAGATTTTTTTGTATTTTCCCTTAAATCTGTTCTATATGCACTTTTTTCATGCTTCATCCGTTTTTTCAGATTAAAAATCTGCATATCACATGCTCCGATTTATAAGAAAAACAGCCTTTCTGCATTGCCGCAGCATACATTTTTATAATCGGACTCTTTTATCCTATTCTGTTTATAGTTTTCATCCAGCCACCTGTATAGAGGACTCAAATCCTTTTCATCCAGAATATCGGTTCCAAACATCAGTCGGTCTGAAAACTCTTCTAAAAAAGAAAGTCCGTACTCCTCATCCCTCATGAGAGCATTGCCTCCGCCCGAAGCAGACAAATCTCCCCACAGGTTGGGGTATTCCCGAAAAAGGCCTGCCAGCTGTCCCTCCTTTACCTTTCCTGCCACGCAGCTATTCCTCAATTTGGAAGAGGGGACTTTTGGTCCCTGTGCTATCTCATACCAGAATACTTTTGAATGTCCGATAAACACAAGCCCGGGAAACTTTTTCAGTTCCTTCTCCAGAAGGGGAAGTCCCGGGTGGTCCACAAGACCGTACCCCCAATTTTTCTCCGGGCTCAAATGAAACAAAAACGGAAGCTTTAATTCTTCACAGCAGGCAAAGAGATGCTCCATCAGCGGTTCATCAAAATACAGCTGAGAGGCAAATTCTCCGACGCCCCGTGCTCCCTGGTCCTTATAACGGCGCAGAAGTTCATAAGTTTTTTCTGTCCCGTCAGGACATATGTTACAAAACCAGGAAAAAGCCTCCGGATAGCGGAGGCATATCTGGCAGGCACAAGAATTATCCACCATTGCACCATGGCGGAAGGGATGCCTGGTTACTTCCATATAATCTGTCACAGGCAGAATAACCGACTTCTCAATTCCCAGCCGCTTATTTACCTGGATTCTGCGTTCTGCCGTCATGTCTCCCTGCGTCAGAGACAAATGGGTGTGGATATCAATCTTTCTGCAAGACAGATTCTTCATGATAATAAAAACCTTTCTATGGCCTGTGCTGCCCCCTCTTCATAACAGTCTCCTGTCACATAGTCTGCATGTTCCTGTATCTGCCAGGGCGCGTTTCCCATAGCCACTCCGATTCCGCAGGCCTGAATCATGAATCCGTCAATCAGGCCGTCACCGATACTCATAGTCTCCTCCAAAGTTATTCCCAGCCGTTTAAGAAGAATTTTAATCCCCTTTAGCTTGGTTACATTTTTAGGGAAAAAAGCAAGGTCGCCTTCTTCTGCTTCTGTCATTACCGCCGAACCAGAATCCCCCAGCGCTTTCGAAATCACCTTTTTCTGCTGCGGAGACAGTCCGTAGAGATTTCCTTTTTCAAGGCCTGTCTTATGCTCCAAAAAATAATCCGACAGTTTCTTTACCCTCACTTCCCTCTTCTCGTCCATAAACCATACGTGGTGGGAGGGAACCAGATAGTTCTCCAGATGCTCTGCCACGTCTTCTTCCATGAGAACCTTCCCATCACAGGCCAGCTCCCCGTATATCTTCTGTCCCTGAAAGCTTCGGCATATAAAAGCACTGTCCTCAGGTGATAATCGGCTGTGTGCAATCAGCTCTCCTGTCTGCCTGTCCGTGATCCTGGCACCTCCTGAGGTAATCAGGTAACGAATTCCGTTCTCTTTTTCGATTTGAGGAGGAAGCATGGCCTCCACCCGTCCGGTGCAGGGTACTACCAGTATGCCTTTTTTCATAACCTCTCTTAAGTCATACATGGTCCGCATAGAAAAATAAATCTGATCCTTTTGAAGCGTAGTTCCGTCCAAATCCATGAATAATGCCTTGACTCTCATCCTCTCTCCTCCTCCATCTCTTCCAGAATCCGTGTTAATTTCAGTTCCCCGGTGGACTCAAAGGAAATATCCGGTTTTCGGGATACCACATGGACATGAATTCCTACGGATAACATCCCAGCTCTGTAAATCGCCTCAATCCCTGCCTGTGAGTCCTCAATACCGATGCATTCCGACGGCATGAATCCCAATGCTTCAGCACATTTCAGAAATACTTCCGGATCCGGTTTTACCCTTTTAATCTCACGTGCATCCGCCACATAGTCAAACCAGCCCGACAATTCCAGACGGTTTAAGACATTCCCGGCATTTCTGCTGGCAGACGCCACTGCCAGTAAAAATCCCTTCTCCCTGGCATCCCGCAAAAACTCCGGGATTCCCGGAAGGACGTCGCCGGGAGTAATCTCAGTGATAAATTCCTGATAATACGCATTTTTCTTCTCCGCCAGCCTCTGTTTTTCTTCGTCCGAAAAACAGGGAACCGCCCTTTTCTGCCTGTTGAGTTCAAAAATAATATCCAGCGATTCCTTCCGTCCCACTCCCTTTAGGTTCTCATTGTCCTCCTCTGAAAAGTCCATTCCCAATTCCCCGGCCAGACGTTTCCAGGCCAGGTAGTGATATCTGGCCGTATCTGCCAGCACGCCGTCCAAATCAAAAAGAATTCCTTTTTTATCTGTTATCTTCATACGTCTCCTTATAGTAATACGACTTGCCCTCCCAGATTCCTTTGCTGGTATACAGAACCGGAAGGGGGTTCCCATCCAAAGCCTCAACAAGCAGTTCCCTTTTCGATGCAGTTACACCAATCTGCTGACCTCTCCATACAATCTCGGTGCTGACCTTCTGCCAGCAATCCGGAAGATGAGGTACTATTTTCAGTCCTTCCCTCTCCCCGCGGATTCCTAAAAAGCCCAGAACCACACATTGCCAGACACCGCCAAGGCTGGCCCCGTGAATTCCCTCATCGCTGGACGTCATGTCCTCCCCCAGGTCAATTCGGCTGGCACGTAAATAAAAATCATAAGCTGTCTTATCTTCTCCCATATCCGCCGCCAGAATCGAATAGGTGCAAAGGCTGAGGGAGGATTCATGGACACAGTACTTCTCATAATAGGAAAAACTGTTCTTCTTCACGTTCTCCGGAAATAAATCTCCAAAAAGCCATAACACAATGGCCGCGTCCGCCTGTTTTGCCACCCGCAGCTTCTTGTAGGAACAGTTGGGATAATCCTGTTTCAGCTTTCTAAGTCCTCTTCTGTAGGGTGTAAGGTCAATCTCCGGCAGCGACAAAAACGTATCGTCCTGTGGGAGAATTCCGTCCTCTGCAGGAGCAGGAAGATAAAGAAATTCCGCCGCATGTTTCCAGCTATCCGGCCGGTTCTTCAGGGACAGCTTTTTGTCCAGCCGGTTCAGACAGTCCTGTTCATGTTCTGCCAGATACCCATACCACCGGACTGCCGATTCCAGATTCCGATGAACCATATAGTTGGTAAAGGCATTATTGTCTGCCTCGTGGGTGTATTCATCTGGTCCGATGACATTGCATATCTCATAGCGGTTTTTCTGCTGGTTCCATTCCACCCTGGAACACCAGAAGCTGGCTGTCTCAAACAGAATTTCACAGCCGTATTGCAGCATAAAATCCATATCGCGGGTTATCTCATAATAATAATCCACACCGAATGCCACATCTGCCGTCACGTGGTGTTCATAGTCCGCCATATATGGATTGATGGAAGTTTCTGTGTCTGTCTCCCAGGCGGTCTGCCACGGATACATGGCGCCCTCATAGCCTTTTTCCCTGGCCTTGCGCCGGGCTGCGTCCAGAAAGAGATAGCGCTGTTCCATCAGAGACCTTGCGCCCTGAGGAAATGTCCACACATAAAAAGGCAGCATATAGATTTCTGTGTCCCAGAACGTGTGTCCCAAATACCTTCTTCCGGACAGGCCCTTTGCCCCGATATTCATCCGTCTGTCATGGAGAGGGGCCATGATGGTCAGGTGGTAAATTGCAAAGCGTATGGACAGCTGTGCAAAATCATCCCCTGTTATTCTCACATCCTTCTTTTTCCACAGAGCATCCCATGCCTTTTTAGAATTTTGAAAAGCAGCGTCCCACCCCTGTACTCCAAGCTCCATCGTCCTCTGCCTCTCCATGTTCAGAAACTGTTCCCGGTCTTCACAGTCACAATCCTGGTCACGGCTTGTGGCAATTCTTGCCAGCTTCTCGATAATCAGCCGGCTGCCGGAAGACAGCTTGCAGGAAAATTCTCCGGATATGTGTGAATCCAGCGAGAACGTTTTGGCAGGAACAGGGATTTCTTCCTGATTTTCTTTCTGCAGAACCGCTGTTGCGGACAGGCTGGTGATAAAGTCAATATTGCTTTCATGAGTCCTTTCCGCGCATTGCCAGATTCCTTCCGCCTCTGTCATCTGTGTCTCTGTAAAATGTTTTTTTCCGCCGCTTTTTATTCCTGTTCTCACCGTAACATCCGGATTTCCCCGCAGCGCCTTCAGACTAATTCGTTCTCCTGCTGCATGAAGGTCTGACAGAGACACAAACCGCTCAAATACACATTCTATCTGGCAGTCTTCTCCCACATTCCAGCAAAATTGCCTTCTTAATAAACCATCCTGCAAATTCAGCGTGCGGAGATAACAGCTGTGGTTATCCTCTGAAAGCCGGAGTTTTTGTCCGTCAGCGCTTATGTTTGTACTGGTTATATCAGCACTGTCAGGAAGCTTTGGAACAAGCTTTTCTTCCGAATAGTCAAAGGTTCCGGCCACCAGGGTGCAGCGGTCCTCTTTGTCGTAAAACTCCTGGGCGGCTCCGCGGATTCCCATATAGCCGTTTCCCTGACACAGAATCGACTCAAATTTTTTTACATCATCCACGGAAAACGGCGTCTCCGCCACAATCCAGTTTTTCTGGCTGTCTTTCCCAATATCGTATCGTATCATAACCCCTCCACATCGTAACTCATAGCTACTCTAAGTCACACTATACTAATTTTTTGTATTGTTATTTATAACTATTAAGTATATAATATGGGAAATAACAGACAAAGTCCATGATATCATGTGTCTACTATTTGATAATATGTGACAATTCGAAAGGTATGGATGATTATGAAAGAGACTTCAAGATATCTGCACCTGCAGAAAGCTGAAAAAGTTACGGACCGTGAAGGCCGTATGATTAAAATTGTAGATAAATTTCATATCGAATCCAATCTGTTTCACGATATTGTTCCTGTACGGGCCGGATATATCAAATGTTCTCCCGGCTATCTATACGGTCCTTTTATCCGCGACAGCTGGACTATCCAGTATGTCTGTGACGGTCTGGGAACCATACAAAAGGGGGATGTCTGCCATACCGCCCATCCTGCGGAATGTTTTGTCCTGCGGCCGGGAGAGGAGGTAACTTTGATTGCAGACAGTATGAATACCTGGACTTACATATGGATCGGATTCCGAAGCTCTGTGGAACTGCCGGAGATATGGTATCGGCAGGATATTATTCCTGCCGCTGAGTTAGAAGAGCTTTTTTTAGAAATTGCCAACTGCAACCAACCGGCCAACCGGCCTGTTGACGAACTGCTGATCTCCTATATATGGAGGCTGATTTTTTCTTTCAAGCGTATGAGTCCGGCCGCTTCCACGGATTTGAAAAACAGTGAATTGTATGTGGAACAAGCCTGCCAGATGATTCATGAGCACTGTGGTACCATTACCGTTCTGCAGCTGTCTGAAGCCTTAAACCTAAACCGCAGCTATTTGAGCCGTATTTTCAGGGAATATACCGGCCTTTCTCTTCAGGCTTACATCTGCAACGCCAGACTTCAATCGGCCCGCGATCTTTTGCTGGACAATCATTCTGTCTCACAAACCGCAGCCCTGACCGGATATTCCGATGTATCCGGTTTCTCCCATGCCTTCAAAGCTTATTTCCGTCAGTCTCCCAAACAATATCTGCAGAGACACGGCACTCACAGTGTCCACCCCGGCAGGCTCACCTGAGCGTCGGAATGGATCGGATACTCACCAAAGATCATTTACCCAATCAACACAGTCTTACCGTCGAATGCAAACCCGAGCTTACGAATCCTGTCTTTCTCAATCCCCTTTGCCAGAAGAGCTGCCTCATACCTCTTATCTTCAATCTGCTTCAGGGCAGCCTTCACCGTATCTTCAAGAGTCTTCTCTCTTCTCGGCTTGCGAACTTTGTCAGCCCCAGGACGAAATCTTGATAGAAGCGCTCTGGATCTGCCTTTGAAGAATTTGTTCCTGTATCGAAATAGCTGAAGGACTGGAAAGCCACATCGTTCATAAAGTCATTCATAGCCTCAACATCACCCAAAAACATGGCCTTTATAAAATCATTATAGGCTGTAAGGGAGTCGGAAAACCACCCATCGATCATCTTCTCGAACATGATCCACACTTCTTTGTTTGTCAGTGCCAGACCGTATTCCACCGTCCCGTCATCATCAGATGTCCGAACCTCCTCCACCTTCAGATATCCGCCGGCTAACAGAATGCTCCATACAGCGGAGATCTTACTGTCCAGCTGACTGAATCAGTGACGAAGCGGCCTTCCCCTGTTCTATATGCTCTGCCGCTTTTCGAATAGCCTCTTTCTCTGGCGCTTTCAAAGTCAGTTTCTTTCATGCTGGCAAACGATAAGCTGATAACCGGATAAGTCCCCTAAATCTTCAGCATATTTCACTGAAAAGAAATGCTCTACCATATTCATGTTCAAGGTCTTACCGCTTTACCGGCGAGGAACGGGAGCGGCTGGAAGCAAGGAACCGGGAGATTGACGATATGTTCCTGA
>CAJUPP010000082.1 GCA_910588325.1 uncultured Hungatella sp. | reverse complement strand
TGTCCGGAGGACATGGTATAATCTTGATAAAGATTATACTGGCGCCGGTTCGCGTCCGAACGAAGAGAGGACAAAATCCGAAAGCGAACCCAGAATACATAAAGCAGGAGGATCAAAATGAAAGTTGCAGATATGCACTGTGATACTATAGCAGAGATTTATTACGCCCAGAGCAGGGGAGAGGATGTCGGAATTCGAAGCAATCATTTTCAAGTAGATCTGGAGAAAATGAAACAAGGCGATTACGCAGTCCAGAATTTTGCTCTCTTTACATCTATCGCGAGGGAAAAGCAGCCTTTTGAGTACGCTATGAATCTTCTGGACGTATTCTATCAGGAGATGGAGAAAAACAAAGACTTAATCAGCGTGGCTACATCCTACAAAGACATAGAAGAAAACCGGAAAGCAGGCCGCATGTCCGCCCTTTTAACCATCGAGGAGGGCGCTGTCTGTCAGGGAAAGCTGTCTTATCTTCGGGATTTCTACCGCCTGGGCGTGCGGATGATGACCCTGTTGTGGAACCACCCCAATGAGCTGGGATACCCAAGCTGCAGAGATACAAGAGGCTCCGGATCCATCGGAATTCCAGATACAGAGCATGGGCTTACGGAGACAGGCATTGCATTTCTGGAGGAGATGGAGAGGCTGGGAATGATTATTGATGTCTCCCATCTAAACGACGCGGGAGTCTGGGATGTGTTTCGATATACCCAAAAGCCTTTTGTAGCCAGCCATTCCAATGCCAGGGCGCTGACCAACGGATGTGTCAGAAACTTAACCGACGAGATGATCCGACAGATGGGAGATCGGGGAGGGGTACTGGGAATCAATTATTACCCGCCTTTTCTCAGGGTACCTGAGGTGGGAAAGGAAGAGGAGAAGATGAAAAGCCGGGTGTCTGATATGGTGCGCCATATAAAGCATATGAGACAGGTAGGAGGAATCGGCTGTATCGGTTTGGGCTCTGATTTCGACGGAATCGGAGGAGACCTGGAGATGAAATCCTGCGCAGATCTGCCTATTCTGGAAAATGAGATGAGAAGACAGGGATTTACGGAATCGGAGATTGAGGCCGTGTTTCACGGAAATGTGCTGAGAGTTTATAAGGAGGTACTTTTATAGTGTTCTTTGTAGGCGGACATACGGAAATTTTACGAATTTAAAGCACTATAGAATTGACGTGGCAAAAAAATTGTAGTATGATACTACTGTTCTGAAAAAAGGGTATCATGTTACATAAATTATGGAGTACATGGTGCCGGGATTTCAGGAATAAATTCGGACAAGCGAGGGAGATAACAATTATGAAGAAATCATCTAAAATCTTGTCTCTGCTTCTTGCTGGTACCATGGTCATGTCCATGGCAGGATGTTCCGGTAAAGCAGAGGAGACTACAGCAGCACAGACAGAAGCAGCAGCCACTACAGAGGAAGCAACTACGACTGAACAAGCAGAGGATACCACAGCAGCAGAGGAAACCGGCAAAACATACAATGTCGGTATCTGTCAGCTGGTACAGCATGATGCACTGGATGCGGCTACTGACGGTTTTAAGGATGCTCTGATTGAAGAGTTGGGCGATGGGGTTGTATTTGACGAGCAGAATGCTCAGGGCGATCCAAATACCTGCTCTACCATTATCAACAGCTTTGTATCCGGCGGCGTGGATCTGATTCTGGCAAATGCGACACCGGCGCTACAGGCGGCTCAGGCCGGAACCAACGAGATTCCGATTTTGGGAACTTCCGTTACGGAGTATGGCGTGGCTTTGGGAATCGACGGGTTTGACGGAACGGTTGGCGGCAATATTTCCGGTACTTCTGACCTGGCACCTCTTGACGAGCAGGCCGCTATGTTACATGAACTGTTTCCGGACAAAAAGACAGTGGGTCTTGTCTATTGTTCTGCAGAGGCAAACTCTCAGTATCAGGTAGATACCGTAAAAGCTGCTCTGGAGGAATTGGGCTACAATTGTGAGTACTATGCATTTTCGGATTCCAACGATCTGGCTACGATTGTCACAAAAGCATGTTCCGAGTGCGAAGTCCTCTATATTCCTACGGACAATACTGCAGCGGCCAATGCGGAGTTGGTAAACAGCATCTGTCTGCCGGCAGGGATCCCTGTGATTACAGGTGAGGAAGGCATCTGTGCAGGCTGCGGAGTTGCCACTCTGTCTATCAGCTATTATGATTTGGGATGGGGAACCGGCAAGATGGCTGCCAAGATTCTGAAAGGTGAAGCGAATATCTCTGAGATGCCTATTGAGTATGCGCCTCAGTTTACCAAGAAATACAACACTTCGATTTGCGAAGAGCTGAACATCCAGATTCCGGATGACTATGAGCCGATTCAGTAATCTTTTGTATCTGCCCCTTTCATTTATGGTGGTGCCTTGGCAAGGCAAGGGGATTTACTAAGGTTTACGAAAAAAGAGCACGCTCGGAAACTCCCTTGCACCCATCTTTGCGGCTGATTTTCTGCCAGAAGCGCCCCAATTTAATCAACGTACGTTCCACGTACGCCTCATAAATTTGTGCGCTTCTTACAAAAAATCATCTCACAAATCTGGGCACAAAGAGTTTCTGAGAGTACTCAAAAAGAGAATAGAGGGGCAGCAGCGGGACCGAATTGTATATGTCTCGCTGCCGCCTTTTAAACGATATCTTGCAGGGCAGGATAACAGGATGAGGTGACAGGGATGAATATAGGAAGTTTATTAAATGCTTTGCCAGGTGCAGTGGCCCAGGGATTGATTTGGGGGATAATGGCCATTGGAGTTTACATTACTTACCGGGTTTTGGATATTGCGGATTTGACAGTAGACGGCTCTCTGTGTACCGGAGGCGCAGTATGCATTATGTTGATGTTAAGCGGGCAGAATGTGTGGGTGGCTATGGCAGGAGCCATGGCGGCTGGGATGCTTGCCGGTCTGGTTACGGGAGTATTTCACGCATATATGGGGATACAGCCGATTCTGGCAGGTATTTTGACACAGCTTGGTCTGTGGTCAGTGAATTTGAAAATAATGGGAAAGGCAAATCAAGTAATCAATGTAGATAAATACAGTCTGCTGGTATCTCTGCGATTTATTAAGAATGTGCCTTTCTTTAAAAATACAATTCTTGTGGTGGCAGTGATCACGATTTTACTTATTGGGATTTTATACTGGTTTTTTGGAACAGAGCTGGGATGTTCCTTAAGGGCTACAGGCTGCAATGACAAGATGGCCAGAGCCCAGGGAATCAATACCAATTTCGGCCGGGTTCTGGGACTTATGATTTCCAACGGACTGGTAGCGTTTTCGGGAGCTCTTTTGTCTCAGTATCAGGGATTTGCAGACATCAATATGGGCCGCGGAGCCATCGTCATCGGTCTGGCGGCTGTGATTATCGGGGAAGCTGTATTTGGAAGAGTGTTCCACAATTTTGCTCTTCTCCTTTTAGGAGTATCTCTGGGGTCCATCATCTACTACCTGGTGCTTCAGGTTGTCATCTGGCTGGGAGTAGATACGGATTTGCTGAAGCTTCTGTCTGCTTTGATTGTGGCGGTGTTCCTGTGGCAGTTCCAGTCAGGAAGCGCCCTTTTAAAGCCGTCTAGAAAGGGAGGAAAACGCTGATGTTAGAAGTAAAGAACATATCCAAGACATTTAATCTTGGCACGGTAAATGAGAAACAGGCCTTAAGAGACTTAAGCCTGACCCTTCAGGATGGTGATTTTGTCACGGTCATCGGAGGTAACGGGGCCGGAAAATCTACCCTGTTAAATGCCATTGCAGGAACCTGGATGGTAGACGAAGGGAGGATTCTGATTGACGGTCAGGATGTGACGAAGTTACCGGAATATAAGCGGGCTAAATTTTTAGGACGTGTGTTCCAGGATCCTATGAACGGAACGGCGGCCACCATGGGAATCGAGGAGAATCTGGCACTGGCATTCCGAAGAGGTGACAGGCGCACCTTAAAAAACGGAATCAATAATAATGAGAGAAAGATGTACAGGGAACTTTTGGCCAGGCTGGGATTGGGGCTGGAGAATCGGATGACCTCCAAGGTGGGGCTGCTTTCCGGCGGACAGAGGCAGGCGCTTACGCTTTTGATGGCTACCTTAAAAAAGCCAAAGCTGCTTCTTTTGGATGAGCATACGGCGGCTCTGGACCCCAAGACGGCGGCCAAGGTTTTGGAGACTACAGAGACTATTGTCAATCAGGATCATCTGACGACTCTGATGATCACCCACAACATGAAGGATGCTATCCATATCGGCAACCGTCTGATTATGATGAGCGACGGGCAGATTATCTATGATGTGTCGGGGGAAGAGAAAAAGAAGCTGACAGTGGAGGATCTGCTTCATAAGTTTTCGGAGGCAAGCGGAGGGCAGTTTGCCAATGACAGGATGATGCTTGCAAAATAGAGGTTATAAGCTATGCAGGAGTTTGGAAGAGATTTGGCAGAGGAACTGGTAGAGGAGGGAATCAGACAACTTCGGGAAAAGGGAATCGACGGTTTCTCCTCCAGGGCCGTGGCAGAAATCTGTCATGTGTCCTGTGCGGCACCTTTTAAGCATTTTAAGGGCCGCAGGGAGTTTTTTCTTGCCATGTCGCAACGGTTGGACGAAAGCCTTTTGGAGAGTATGAAGGCTGTAGAAAAGGAATGGGGAGGAGACTATAAAACCGCCCATTTAAAGATGAACGAGGCGTATATTCGGTATCTGTGTGAGAATCCCTTTCTGATTAATACGACGTTTTGGAAGATTATCGATGAAGGGCCTGCAGGAATTCATAAATGGAAAAGCTTTCGACTGATGGTGAATCAGTTTGTGCTGTATTGCAGAGAAAAGCAGATTCCGGAGGAGGTTTACAGAAGCTATTATTTTAATTTCCAGACCTTGGCTTACGGGGCGGTTTTTGTTATTGTCAACGGCCTGTTAATGCCGGGAGTTGACCCGATACCGGATATTTTGGATCTGCAGGAGAGGATTTACAGGAATCTGGAGAGAGTGATCGGAAGATAAACAGTTTTTACAGATGATTAAAAGCCGCTGCTTGGTGAGAACGATTTCACAGGGCAGCGGTTTTTGAATTTAAAAATTAACGTTACGAAAATTTTATGAAAGAAAATTTATAATAGAGAAATAAAGGTATTGCATTTCTATAGAAAGAGTGATAAGATTTTACCAAAGGTTAACGGTGTTAACCACCCGAAAGCCTTAATAAAAGTCATAGATTCTTAAGTAGGAGGAACGTTTGTGAAACTTTAGTTTCGCAGCCGGAATGCGTTCCGACGACCTGGCAGGTAGCGCGAAGCGACACATGCCGATTCATATTAACAAGGAGGAGAGAACATGAAAAAAGTAGTTACTAAGAAAGTAGCTCCGGTACTGCTTGCATCCAGCATGGTTGTCATGGTAGGATGTTCGTCGGGAGGTTCTCAAACAGAGACCACCACAGCAACTGCTGAAACTACAACTGCAGCACCAGCAGCTACGGGAACGTACACGGCCGGTACATATACCGGAGAGGGACAGGGCTTTGGCGGAACCGTGACCGTAGCCATTACGGTAGATGCAGATTCCATCACGGATGTGAAGATCGAAGGACCCGATGAGACAGAGAATATCGGAGGGGCTGCTTTGGAGGAGCTGGCAGCTCAGATCAAGGATGCACAGAGCGCAGAGATTGACGGTGTATCAGGAGCAACTCTTACATCAAACGGTGTAAAGGAAGCGGCAGTAATGGCGATTGCTCTTGCAAGCGGCGAGGAAGTCAGCGCAGGGGGCGGAGATTTAACATATACCGCAGGTACATACACAGGTGTGGGAGCAGGATATAACGGAGATGTATCTCTGGATGTTACATTCAGCGACAGCGCAATCACAGATATCGTGGTAAATACTTCAGGAGAGACCAATCACGTGGGAACTCCGGCATTTGACATTATGTTCCCGGATGCTATCGAGGCAAACGGTTCCGGTATTGACAGCGTATCGGGAGCTACCTTTACGAGCCGTGCTGTGAAAGATGCTTTAAATGATGCGGCAGAACAGGCCGGTGTATCGGATCTGGCAGCATTCAAGAAGAATACGGTGGTTCATGAGGCTGGAGAGGACATTGAAGTGACCTATGACGTAGTCGTTGTCGGCGGCGGCGGAGCCGGTATGGCTGCGGCAGCAGAGGCAGCATTAAGCGGAAAGACGGTTTTGATCATGGAAGCAAACGCTGAGATCGGCGGTAACACCCTGGTTTCCGGCGGAGCCTATCAGTCGGTTATGCCTTACCTGGTATGGGATCCCAAGGATCCAGATGCCACAACCGGTACCTGGGAGTACAACGGGGAATCTTACGACAAGGTGATGTCCACACAGGGCTGTATCGACACCTTAAAGACGATTCTGGAATGGTCTGAGGAGCCTTTCGATGAGGACTATTACAAGAATAATGAATATATCATCGGCGAGATTGATGATTTAAGCAAGCATGGCGTTCATGCAGAATATCTGGATACCCTGAAAGCCCTGAAGGCGGAGATTAAAGAATATCTGGCATGGGCACAGCCGAAGCTGGATGCAGGAACTCCGGAGAATGAGATTACCCTGTTCTCCACTGTAAACCTTCATATTTTCCAGACCTACTACGGCGGTTTAAGACAGAGCAGCGACAAGTCCGAGTGGATTTACGGCGATTATGAGCTGGTTTCTCAGTTTATCAACGAGGCCCAGGGCTTAAAAGAGTGGCTGAGGGATCAGGGATCCTACTTCAATGACGCAACACAGCCAACCCTTATCGGTGCTCTCTGGTACAGAGAGAACGAGTTTGCAGGCGGTGATCTGGACGGCGACGGCAAACCGGAGGTACCGGCACAGTGGGGGACCTATTTTGCAACCACCCAGAATACCGTGCTGAATACGGCTCCTACGGCAAAAGATAACCAGATTATGCTTCGTACCACGGCAGAGCATCTGATTGTGGAAGACGGCAAGGTCACAGGCGTGGAAGCGGTTCAGTATGATGGCACCAAAGTAACTGCTCATGCAAGCAACGGCGTGATTCTTGCAACCGGCGGTTTCGCAGCCAACATTCAGAAAGTTATGGATACCAACAAATATTGGGATAAGAAGTTTATTACCTCCAGCACCAAGACAACCAACCGTAATTCTCTGGACGGAAGCGGGATTGCCATGGGTGAGGAAGTGAATGCTGCAACAACAGGCGAGGGCTGGACACAGATGATGCCAATCTCCTGGATTGACAACGGAAACCTTTCCTTCGGCGCGGGCACCTATGCGGTCTATATTAACCCGACAACCGGTAAGAGATTCGTAAATGAGTCTGCAGAGCGCGACGTTCTGTCCCTGGGTGAATTTGAGAATGGTGTTGAGTATGGCGGTTCTCAGGGCGTGTTCCTGGAAATCTCCAATGCAGATGTGATGGTTGGACGTCCTTATCCGTATGACGATTACACCAACAACGTATCCGGCAAGGAGCAGGTTGACGGCAGAGTGTACTTTGTTACCAGTCCGGCTGAACTGCAGGCAGTTCTTGACAATTTCGGCATGGAAGCAGATCCGGAAGAGATCTATGCTACCATCGAAGCGTACGATAAGGCGATTATGGAAGGCAAGCAGCCAGAGGATGCCGGCAAGAGCCAGGCAAGCAACCTGATCGGAAAGGCTGATAAAGACTCCAGCGATAATTACGATGCAAGCACCTACAATCTGGACGGCGAACTGCTTCGTGTAAGAATCATGGCTCCGTCTACCCACCATACCATGGGCGGACTGACAGTTGATATCAACCGTCACGTATTGGACGGAGACGGCAATGTGATTCCGGGGCTGTATGCAGCCGGTGAGGTTACCGGCGGTATCCACGGCGGCAACCGTCTGGGCGGAAATGCTATCGTAGAGATCTTTGTATCCGGACGTACGGCGGCTAAAGCGATTGTTGAGGATAACAAATAGTAATATCATTGATAGATAGAAGTAATAGATAAAAAGCGGATGTTCCCTGAGTGTGTCTGGGGAGCATCCGCTTTCTTTTTCGTGTTGCCTTTAAAGTAGCAAACTGCGCACATGGTTTAAGCCCAGATGCAGGCATTTAAAGGGGATCCCGGGCAGCCAGCTCCTGGCCTGCGGTGATCGACTGGATATCTGCCTGGCTGATGATTTCAGGGATATCCAGACAGGGCATTTACCTTCAGAGCGCAGCAAAGCCCTGTGCAAGCTCCTCCAGTGTAATGTGGGAAAAGTACTCATATACCATTTTGTCAAATTCCCTCCACATAGGAAGGGTACGGCATTTAGGGCTTCTAGCACAGTCTTCAGCATCCTGCGCAAGGCAGGCCACGGTGGCAAGAGTTCCTTCGGTCAAGGTTAAGATCTCCCAGACAGTATATTCCGAGGGAGAACGGGTCAGTTTGTAGCCGCCGCCTTTGCCGCGGAGGCCTTTTAACAGTTTCTCTTTTACCAGGGTTTTCAAAATGATTTCCAGATATTTTTCTGATATTTCCTGTCTGGCTGCAATCTCACCCAGTGGAGTGTAACTGTCTGTATTTTGCTCTGCCAAATCGACCATAACCCGCAAAGCATATCTTCCTTTTGTAGAGATCATATGAATCCTCCTGTAATACAATCTGTATGCGCTGGCTGTTTTTGAAATTATATACCTATTATACTACAAGGAAAAAGGGTAATCAATCCCTATGTATACAAAAAGAAAATATGGAGAAAGTATAGTAATAACATGCAATCATAATATGGAAAGGAGTGGCAAGAGCCATGCAGAAAGGAAAAGCCAGCATTCAGTTTGAAGAGCCGCCGATTATCGCCGGTATGGCCAGCGTGGCGGGAAAGAAAGAGGGACAAGGGCCTTTGGGTCATCTGATTGATGTGATAGAACAGGATGACATGTGCGGAAAGGACAATTGGGAGGCTGCGGAAAGTGCTATTCAGAAGAAGGCGGCAGAGCTTGCTATGAAAAAAAGCGGGGCAGAGAAAAGAGATATTCGCTATCTGTTTGCCGGTGACCTGCTGGGACAGCTGATTGCCACTTCTTTTGGCATAGTAGATTTGGAAATTCCCATGTTCGGACTTTACGGGGCATGTTCCACTATGGGAGAGGCCATGGCCTTAGGAGCGATGACTGTTCACGGCGGCTATGGGGATCAGGTGATTTCTATGGCATCCAGCCACTTTGCTACGGCAGAAAAGCAATTCCGATTCCCCCTGGCTTACGGAAACCAGAGGCCTTTTTCTTCTACCTGGACGGTGACGGGATGCGGGGCGGTGGTCATAAGAAAGGGCGGCCGGGGCGTGGCCAGGATTACCGGCGTGACCACAGGAAGAATCGTAGATTTCGGCGCCAGAGATTCCATGAATATGGGGGCGGCCATGGCCCCTGCTGCGGTTCACACTATCCGGCAGAATTTTGAGGATTTTGACGTGGATGAGACGTATTATGACCGGATTATTACCGGAGACCTGGGGGAAGTAGGGAAGAAAATCCTTCTGGACATGATGAAGGAGGAGGGACACAACCTGGAATCCCTGTATATGGACTGCGGTATTGAAATTTTTGATAAGAACACCCAGGACACCCATGCCGGGGGAAGTGGCTGCGGCTGTTCGGCGGTTACCCTGTGTGCCATGATACTACCTAAGATTCAGGCAGGAGAATGGAGAAGAGTTCTGTTTCTTCCCACCGGGGCATTGCTTTCCACAGTCAGCTTCAACGAGGGGCAGAGTATCCCGGGAATTGCCCATGGGGTTATGATAGAAAAAATTTGATAATACGGAAGGAGAATACCCAGATGGATTATGTAAAGGCATTTTTAGTAGGCGGAATCATCTGCGGCCTGGTGCAGATTCTTTTGGATAAAACCAAGATGCTGCCGGGGCGTGTGATGGTGACTCTGGTAGTGACAGGAAGCATTCTCGGATTTTTGGGTTTATATGAGCCCTTTGCAAAATGGGCGGGAGCCGGGGCTACGGTGCCCTTGTTAGGATTTGGGAATACGCTGTGGAAAGGCGTCAAAGAGGGGATCCAGTCAGACGGGCTTTTGGGCGTGTTTAAAGGAGGATTCACGGCCAGCGCAGTAGGGATCTCCGGTGCGCTGGTGTTCGGATATCTTGGCTCCCAGGTGTTTAAACCCAAGATGAAGGGGTAAAAATAGAACATTGAAAGAAACCTGCAGGAAAAAGTGAGAAACGCAATATGAAAAAAGGTTATGGGAACGGATTCCCATAGCCTTTTAATGAAAGTAAAATCTGAAGAATACCTGGAAAAACGGGGATTTCCTGGAATGGACCATGGAGATGAAGCCCTGCTTTATCCAGGCGGACAGAAGAGTTTTCTATGATGCCGGGAAGGCCGTTCTGGTCCGGGGGCCTCTGGTATACTGTATAGAGGAGGCTGACAACGGGCCCTATCTGTATGAATGCAGGGCCGACGCAGAACCGGTTCCCCAAAAAGAGTGGGAGGAGCAGCTGGGAGGCTCTTATTCCCTTCTGGTGCCGACAGTACGATATGAAGGCCGGACACAGGAAAAATTATATGGTACGGCGAGGATTCATAAGGAGAAGATCTGCCTGAAGGCTATTCCGTATTTTCTGTGGAATAACCGGGGGCAGGGAGAGATGGTGACGTGGATGAATGTGATGTGAGACAGGAGCTGCATAGGGGATATACAGGAAAACGGACTGCCGGGTGATAGGGCAGTCCGTTTTGGCTATAGGGTTATGGACTTTCCGGACCTGAAGGAATCGTAGGGACCGGTGACGTCTCAGGAGGTCCTTCAGGAATCGTAGGTCTGCTTACACCTGGGCCGGAGGGAATGTATCCGGGACCATAAGGAACCGATGGAGAACTCTCACTCTCTGATTCAGGAGGAAGAATTGTAGATTCCGCTGTGTGAATAGGACACAGTCCAGGAAGTGCAAAGTAGGAATCGTCTGTCTCTCCGGTTTCTCCTGCCGGAATGGATACAAACACCCGTGGAGCTCTGTTCAGGCAGAAGTCCGTAGGCATCTGTCCGGATTCCGCACACACCGTAGCAGTCACATGGACGTTACAGAAGTCCGTGGGAGCGGTTCCTTTGGCAAAGTATTCCGTATAGATGGCATTGCCTCTGGGATCGCTGTCACAGACACCGGATATGGCTAATTTTCCGGATTTTCGGCAGATGGCGGCTGTTTCGATGCTTTCCGGAACAGTAAAACCAGGATCGCTTAATCCTTCATGAACCCGGGTCATGATTTTCTTCCAGATATCTTTGTGGAAGGAGGTGCCTTCCGTTTTGCTGCTTAACTTCTGATTTAAGTCATATCCTGCCCAGATACCGGCAGAATAGTAGGGAGTAAATCCTACGAACCATATATCATTATTGCCTGTGGTGGTTCCGCTCTTTCCCGCACAGGACATGTCAGCCAGCTTGGCTCTGGTGCTGGTGGCAGAAGGGCCGGCTCCCGGTCTTGCAAATTTACGGTTGCCGATCATGGAATCCTTCATGGCATCTGTCAGAAGAAATGCGGTAGAGTCCTTCAATACCCTGTGGGTTTCTGGTTCATTGTCGATTAATACTTTTCCGTTGCGGTCTAAAATTTTGGTAAAGAAAATCGGTTCTGTGTACATGCCTCCATTGGCAATGGAGGCGTAGGCTGCCGTCAGCTCCAGATTGGTGACACCTTCTGTCAGGCCGCCCAGGGCAGTGGCAGGATTGACATCCGTAGAGGTCAGGGTCGTGATGCCGAAATTTTTCGCATATTCCACCCCAAGTTGAGGAGAAACTGTCTCCATCAGACACCGAACAGCTACAATATTCATAGAATAGATAACGCCGTCCCGGATACTGGAATAGCCCTGATAACCTCCGGAATACCAGTTGCGGAAGGTTTTGGTGCCTATGGTATAAGGCGCGTCATAATAGACGGTTCCCAAGGTGGCGCCGCATGTATCCAGAGCAGGGGCAAAGGAGGCGATAACCTTAAATGCGGATCCTGGCTGTCTGGGAACATTGGTGGCCCGGTTCAGCGTCAGATTGGCGGTTTTAGGCCCTCTTCCGCCGCTGATGGCTTTTACTTCGCCGGTAGCCTGATCCATCAGCACAAAGGATACCTGTGGCTGCAGGGTGATGGTAATGGACTCTCCGATGACCTCATCCCCTTCCTGAACCACATAATTTTTATAATTTTCCGCGTCGGCCCTGGCTTCCTCCTCACTGTCGTACAGAGCATCAAAAGAAGTATCTCCAAGGACATCTCTGTGCCAGTTTTTTAAATGTCCCTGAGAGAAATGTTCCGTAGAGCCGTCGGCATGTGTGACAGAGAGACGGTATTCTATGGAGTACCGGACAATATTGTAGTTGTCAGGGTTATTGACCTCTTCGTCCACAATAGCCTGAAGGACAGGGTCCTGGGTGGTGATAATCTGCAGTCCGCCGCTGTAGAGAAGATTGTGTGCCTGAGTATCTGAATAGCCCAGTTTATCCATCAGAGCCTCTTTTACCTGGCTGGTCAATTCATCCGTAAAGTAGCTGTAAGGTGTGGAAGCTTCTTTGGATGTGGAATCCACGTTCTGGATCCGGTCGTAGACATCATCTGCCAGGGCTTTTTCCTGCTCTTCCTTGGTAATGTATCCCTGGTCAAACATGTACTGCAGGATAATCTCGCGTTTTTCTGCGTTTCGTTCTCTTCCGGATATGGGGTTCAGTCTGGCCGGACTTTGGGTGATTCCGGCGATGACTGTACATTCGGATAAAGTCAGGTCGGAAACTTCCTTATCAAAATAACGCCTCGCAGCAACCTTTACGCCTAAGGTGTTGTTGCCTAAATTTATAGTATTTAAATAGTTGGTAAGGACCAGTTCCTTATCCATGGTCTTGCTTAGCTGCACGGCAAGGTATTGTTCCTGCAGCTTTCGTTCCAGTTTTTCGCCAAAGCTTTTTTCGCTGCCACCGGAAAATACATTGTTCTTGATTAACTGCTGGGTGAGTGTGCTTCCGCCTCCTGCGGAAGAGTCACCGGTCAGTATTCCCTTGGCGGCACGAAGAATCGAGCGTAAGTCAATGCCGTTATGAGTCCAGAAACGGGCGTCCTCGATAGCGACAAATGCATCGATTAAATCCTGAGGAAGCTCTTCGTAGGTGACAGGGTCACGGTTGGAACCAGCAGTTACCAAGGTGTCTGTCAGATTGCCAGCACTGTCGTATACGGTGGTGGCAAAGCCTTGGGGAACAATGGTTTCTATGTTGATCTCAGGGGCGCTGTCAATGATCCCTTTCATCATACCGAAGCCGGCGCTGATTCCGGAAGCGGCACAGACTACGGCCAGAAGGAGCATGGTTTTAAAGAAGCCAAAGAAGATCATGCTGGTGTATTTCCGGGATTTGGATGAAGCGTTTTTCAGCTTCTTGTCTAATGCATTTTTTCCGTAATTCATGGGTTTCCTCCTTCACTGGTATATTATAGCAAAAAAATTTTAACAATTCAATAGATGGGGGAAATCGTAAGGGATGTGGGGGCACGGCGGGGGGAAGAGTTGCGTAAGGTTTGTTTGCGTAAGGTCCGCATCGGAGTGATTATGGACTACTTCAGGCACGCTTGCGCTTGATTTTTCACGTAACAGTACTAAGCGCACAAGGGACGTGCGCTAAGTGCTGACGTGAAAAGACAGCCTTCATACGTTCCATAATAACTCCGAAGCTGGCGTGGCTGCCGTGCGCAGGGGAGAAGAGGATTGTGATCTGGCGTGGCTGCCGTGTGTGGGGGAGAAGAGGATTGTGATCTGGTTTGGCTGCCGTGTGTGGGGGAGAAGAGGATTGTGATCTGGCGTGGCTGCCGTGTGTGGGGGAGAAGAGGATTGTGATCTGGTTTGGCTGCCGTGTGTGGGGGAGAAGAGGATTGTGATCTGGCGTGGCTGCCGTGTGTGGGGGAGAAGAGGAT
>CAJUPP010000081.1 GCA_910588325.1 uncultured Hungatella sp. | reverse complement strand
ACCACACATGAAAGTCTGGCGGGCGCACTTGGCATACCTGAATTCATACCGCCTAATCGGCGGCGGACTTTTATAGTAAACCTTCATGCGCCCGGCGGGTGGGTTGCACCACCACACATGAAAGTCTGGCGGGCGCACTTGGCATACCTGAATTCATACCGCCTAATCGGCGGTGAGACTTTTATAGTAAACAGGCAGGTGGAAGCGATGACTGGTCAAACATGGAAGATTTACTGGAATGAATATGTAAGAGATACGTATCTGTATGGAACAGAATTGTTTTTTCATGGGAAAGATGACATCGAATTTAAAAATGAACGGATGCCCCCGGGAACCGTGATAAGACGCTGGTTATCTAAAGTGAATTATCAGTCCATGCGCATCGAGCCTGCACTTCCTATGATAGATGGAGAAGGCCGGTATCATATCAGCCTGGAGACTTCTGCAGAACCTGAAAATGGATTACTGCTGAAACTGATCTTTTATGACCGTTATGATTCGGAAGCAGGCAGTCAGATCATACGGGACGGGGAGGCTGATTTTCAATGTCCGTTGAAGACCTTCAGTTATGAAGTCCAGCTGATCAATGCAGGCGTAACACAATTTCATTTTCATTCAGTGACGATAACGGAAATAACAGATGGCGAATAGAAAACTTTACCGTATATTAAAGAAGATAAGAAAAGCACAGCAGGCAGTAAAGCAATTAAATGATGATGCCTTAAGAGGAAAAACAGAGGAGTTTCGGAAATGTATTTCAGAAGGAGTATCTACAAACCGGATTCTGCCGGAGGCTTATGCGGTTGTATGCGAGGCGGACCGAAGAATTCTGGGAATGGAGCCTTTTGACTGCCAGATCCTGGGAGGCATCGCCCTGCATTATGGTTATCTGGCGGAAATGAATACAGGGGAGGGGAAGACTCTGACAGCGACAATGCCCCTCTATCTGAATGCATTGACCGGAAAAAGCACCATGCTGGTTACGGCCAATGATTATCTGGCAGACCGTGACGCAAAAGAAATGGGGCCCGTATATGAGTTTTTGGGGATGACGGTGCGTTCCGGTGTAAATATGGATCAGGAAGAGGAGTTAAAAAACCACGAGAAATATCAGATTTATCATGCGGATATTGTTTACACGACCCATGCGGTACTGGGATTTGATTATCTGTTAAATAATCTGGTAACCAGCGCTGAGGATCGTTTTATGAGAGAGTTTTATTATGTCATCATTGATGAGGCGGATATGGTGCTTATGGATGCGGCTACTATGCCCCTTGTTATATCCGGTGTGCCTCGTGTTCAGTCTAATTTGTATGGGATGACCGATTTTTTTGTGACCACATTGCAGCCAGAGCGTGATTACATAGAGGAGGATCAGAGTGTATGGCTTACAGATGAGGGAGTTGCCTACGCAGAGCAGTATTTTGGCATAGAGAAGTTTTATGCGGCGGAGAATTTTGAGCTTAACAGGCACGTAACCTTGGCATTAAAGGCCCATGTCATCATGGAACGGGAAAAGGATTATGTGGTTACTGAGAAAGGGGAGGTGTCTCTGCTTGATAATGGTACAGGCAGAATTCTTCCCGGCATGAAGCTAAGAGGAGGCATGCACCAGGCAATTGAAGCGAAAGAAAATCTGAAGATTACACAGGAAAACCGATCCATTGCGTCTATTACCTATCAAAACCTTTTTCTTTTGTTTCCCCGCATGTCAGGGATGAGCGGGACTATCTCAGATGCGAAGAAGGAACTGCGCAAGATATATAAAAAAAGGGTTGTGGTCATCCCGCCAAACAGGCCTCTTAGGAGGGTGGATAAGAAGGATTTGTATTTCAAAAATGCGCAAATCCAGTATGATGAAGCTGTCATGGAAGTACTCAGACGCCATCAGACCGGCCAGCCGGTGTTGATTGTAACATCAACCATCGCTGATACAGAGCTGGTCTCCCGTGTACTGATGGAGAAACAGGTGCCCCACAGTGTATTGAACGCCAATAATGCTTACTGGGAGGCTCAAATTATTAAGGAAGCCGGACAGAAAGGAGCAGTTACCGTATCCACCGGTATGGCCGGGAGGGGGACAGATATCCGTCTGGGACCAGGAGCAAAGGAACTGGGTGGACTTGCAGTCATAGGGATTGGACGTATGGCAAATATCCGCTTGGAGCGGCAGGCAAGAGGACGTGCAGGCCGTCAGGGTGACCCGGGCTTCAGTCAGTTTTTTGTTTCTCTTGAGGATGATGCGATTTCGGCAGTTGGTGAGAAGATACTGGAAAAATATGTTGACAAGGATCGGTGGATTTCAAAGAGAAAATTGAAAAAGTTGATCAATGGAACACAGAAGCTTCAGGGAGAACTGGCTGTTTCCCAGAGGAAGAGATCTGTGGATTACGATAAAGTTATGAAGCGTCAGAGGATGATGATGTATGATGCCAGAAACCGGCTGTTAGACGGAGGAAGCCTGGAACTGAATGTGGTGAGGCAGCTGGCTTATGAGAGTGTGCAGGCATTCTTAAAAGAGAGTTCCCGTCTTACGGCAAGCGATGTTACCAGATATGTACTGAACAATATCTCATACAGTCTGGATAATCGGTTCCAGAATGTTGATGATATCAGCAAAAAGAAACTGAAAAAGGTTTTGAAAAGGGCACTGTTATCGTATGTAACTACGGTTCTGAAAAATAAAATAAAATCATTCTCAGAAGAGGCGGAGTTAAGGGAATATATTCGTTTGTGCTGTCTGCATGCCATTGATGATGCCTGGGTAGAGCAGGTAGATTATCTGCAGCAGCTGCAGTATGTTGTAAATGGCAGGTCCACTGCACAGAGAAACCCTGTGTTTGAGTATCACAGCGAGGCATATGATTCATTCCTCCATATGGAACAGACGATTAAGAAGGAAATCGTCAGGAATATATTTTTGGGGGAAAAGAAATATGGCAAGACAGGTGAGATGTATGTGTTATTTCCCTGATATGTGACAGAAATGAAAGCAAAGGATATAGGTAATCGCAATGATTTATAATTTTAATCTTGGTATAGGTTGGGCATCCAGCGGGGTGGAGTATGCGCAGAGCTATCGGGCAGTTATGCTCAGAAATATTGGAGCCAGCGCCAAGTTTATATTTACTGACATGATCTCTGCGGAGAATATTGAGCATCTGACAAGAAATATTGGATTTCTGGATTCGGAGATTATCTGGCTGTATACATTTTTTACGGATTATAAGATTGCGCCAGTTTCGTACACATTGCATGACTTAGAGAAAACGCTTCCGACAACTCAGTATACATTCACCAGAAGCGGAAAAACCGGAAAGCTGATTCTTTTGGGTACTGATATTTATTATACGGTATATTTTACGGATGAACAGTCAGAACTGATTCACAGGACGGAGCTTGTCTCCGGGAGATATCTGATTCGGAAGGACTATTTCACCTACGGCAGAATTTTCTCAGAATATTATGCGCCATTAAACAATAAAGCCCATATGTATCTGCGAAGATTTTTTAATGAGGATGGTACGGTGGCCTATGAGGAGATTAATGATGATGAAAAGGTGATGTACCAGTTTGCGGATAAAATGCTTTGCTCCAAGGAGGAACTGGTAGGGTGTATGGTATCAAGGCTGAATCTGACAAAGGATGACATTGTGCTGATTGATCGTACCACGGGAATCGGGCAGGCTATTTTGCAGAATGCAGGAAAGGCCAAAGTAGGGATCATCATTCATGCGGATCATTTCAGCGAAGGAAGTACTAACGAGAATCATATTTTATGGAACAATTATTATGAGTACTCTTTTGAAATGCATAAACATATTGACTTTTATATTACAGCCACAGATGAACAGAATCGGCTTTTGAAGGAGCAGTTTCAGAAATACATGGGTCTGGCCCCAACTGTTTACACCATTCCGGTAGGAAGTCTGGATGAACTGAAATATCCGACGGTCAACCGTAATCCATACTCGGTTCTGACAGCTTCCAGACTGGCTTCGGAGAAGCATATTGACTGGATTATAGAAGCAGTCGTAAAAGCACGGGAAACCGTTCCCCAGCTTTCGCTGGATATCTATGGAAAAGGCGGAGAAGAACAGAAGCTTAGGGAACTGATTAAGAAGCTGGGGGCTGAAAATTATATCACCCTTCAGGGACAGCAAAATATGAAAGAAGTCTATCAGGATTATGAATTATATCTGTCAGGTTCCACCAGTGAAGGGTTTGGACTGACCCTTATGGAAGCTGTAGGAGGCGGGCTTCCGATTATCGGCTTTGACGTCAGATATGGAAATCCCACGTTCATTGATGACGGAGAAAACGGATATTTGATTCCGGTAGATGAACATATGACTCAAAAGCAGAAGATTGAGGCGCTGACTGAACGGGTGGTCCGTCTGTTTACCAAGGCGGATCTGAATCATTTCCATGAACATTCTTATGAGAAGGCCAAAGGATTCCTTACAAAGGAGGTGGAACTTAGATGGAAGCAAATCGTGGGCTGACTGATGCGGTTCTTTTGCTGGATACCTATGGAGAAGAAAGTGAGATGCTCCGCCAGTCCTTTCGAAGCTCCGGTTTTACAGGGCCGGTGATAGTGATTGAGGATGACGGCTTTTTTCCGGAAGATGTACTTTCTGTTTACCAGTATTTCTGCGGCGATTTCCGTCAAAGCCACAGCATACCGGGAAAGGCCAGATATTTTAATGAGATCAATATTCCTGATTACTGGGAAATCAAGGCAAGCAATTCCGGCGGAAAAGTCCATGACCTTCACCGAGAACGGGGACGCATCTTCTATGCAGAGCCGAAGCACGAAAGGCAAGTGCGGGTGGTGGACTGGATGGATGACAAGGGAACCGTCCGCTCCAGTGACCATTACAACCGATACGGAGCCTTGTATGCCAGAACTTTTTTCAGCAAGGATGCAAAACGATTCTGTAAAGCATATTTTGACGGGGAAGGAAGAGAAACTCTTCTGGAGAATTTTGTAACCCATGATATTATTCTGAACAGGGATGGCAGGATCTATGTGTTTAAAAATAAGACGGAGCTTACCCTGAAGCTTTTACAAGAGCTGAGAGCCATGGGAAGCAGACTCTTCTTTAACTCCCTGTCCACCCCGTTGTTTGTGTCTGAAAGAATGCCAAAAGACAGGCAGGAGGATGTATTGTTCTGGCAGGAAGGTGCCAGAAATGACATACCCGGCAATATGCAGATGATTCTTTCCGGAGGATCTGGGCGTGTGCGGCAGATTTATGTGCAGAAGAAAGCCAGTTATGAGAATCTGATTGAGCTTGGTGTGTCAAAGGAAATGGTAAGACCACTTGGATTTGTCTATGAATACAGCAGAAAGAATGCGTTCCAGAACAAAGCGCTGATCTGCACGAATTCTGACAGAATTGAAAAGTGTGAGGAGTTAATAAAGGAGCTTCCGCAGATGATTTTTTATATTGCAGCCCTTACGGAAATGTCTTCCAAACTGATGAGTTTATCTAGATATGAGAATGTGGCACTGTATCCTGGGGCACGCACTGAGATCATAGAGGAGTTATTTGATACCTGCGATTATTATTTGGATATTAATCATGAAAATGAGATCGTATCAGCGGTTAAACAAGCGTTTTTACATAACCAGCTGATACTTGGATTTAAGCAGACACTGCATAACAGGGGGTATATTGCTGACGAACATGTGTTTGATGATCACGAAGCACTGATTGGTTTTCTGAAGCAAACCATGGGAAATAAAAGGATGATCGGGGAACAGGTTGCTCTGCAAAGAAGGGCGGCTATGTCGGAAGAGGCAGCTGCATATGCGGCTCTTTTGAAATAAACATTTTTTAAAGATCAGGAGGAAAGACTATGTTAGGAACAAATGCAGTTATGGTGGTGGCGATTCTAGAGCTGATACTTGCAGTGTACAGTGTGGCTCTCATATTCAGTACAGACAATAAGGTGTTTAAGATTGTACATGGGTTGTTTGGTATTTTCTGGGTTGTTTTGGCGGTCATGAATATATTTAGCTGATATGGGAGGACAGAGGTATCAAACATGAGAAAGAAAAGATGGACGCTGCTATTAAGCGCTATGGCAGCAATTCTGATTCTGGGAACAGGAGCGTGTGCCAAAACGGCTCCTGATGCCGGACAAATTGAAAAGGGGATGGAACTAAAAACGGAATCAGAGTCCCGAAACGAGACGAAAGAGCCGCTGGCAGACATTGATGATAATATGGTCTGCCTGAATTCCAGTCCTCAGAAAACCCAGGTACGTGTTCCTGTGGCATCTGGGACAGTTACCTATGGCAATGATATGGTGTCTGTTGATGCTTCCAATGTCAGGAACGGTTATGTGATGGTTAAGTATACAGGGAGTGTCAAGAAGATCAAGGTGCAGATATCCAAGGGAAGCCTTACATACACCTATGATTTAAACGCCAGAGACGCTTATGAAGTATTTCCCATGTCGGAAGGAAACGGAACATACACAATGAAAGTTTTTGAAAATGTAAGGGGTAATCAGTATTCACAGGCATTCAGCCAGGATGTATCTGTAACCCTGGCTGATGAGTTTGAGCCGTTTCTGTATCCAAATCAGTATGTAAACTTTTCGCAGGGAAGCACGGCAGTACAAAAGGGTATCCAGCTGGCCTCCGGGGCGGAGGATGATTTTGGAGTGGTCGAGGCGGTATATAACTATGTAGTTGACAATCTGACTTATGATACGGCAAAGGCTGCCAGCGTTCAAAGCGGATATCTTCCTGATGTAGACAAGGTTTTGGCAGAAGGGAAAGGAATCTGCTTTGATTATGCGGCTCTTATGGTATCCATGCTCCGTTCCCAGGATATTCCGGCCAAGCTTGTGGTGGGCTACACAGGCAGTGCTTATCATGCCTGGGTAAATGTATATATTGACGGTGTGGGATGGATTGATAATTACATTTACTTTGATGGAACCAACTGGTCCTTGGCAGATCCTACATTTGCCTCCACAGGAGGGCAGAGCGATGCGATTAAGCAGTATATTGGCGACGGTGCAAACTATCAGCAAAAATACTGTTATTAAAGGGAGATGCGCTCATGAATGAAAAAATGGAGCAGAAGAATACAAAGCAAAAGTATACATATCGGGAACTGTCTGCCTTTTGTCTTCAGGTATCTCTTCTTTTGAAGGCTGCAGTCCCTCTGGATGAGGGGCTGCGGATTATGGCTGAGGATGGGGAGGATGAGGACGAAAAGAAACGGCTGCTTTTCCTGGCAGATGAGATAGAACTGGGAGCGCCGGTTTTTGAGGCGTTGGAGAAGACGAAAAGTTTTCCTGATTATGTGATAAAAATGGCAAAGCTGGGGGATCAGACGGGAACCCTGGATCAGATGATGGAATCCTTATCTGTGTATTATGACAAGGAGGACAGGATGATACAAAACATCCGCAATGCTGTTACATATCCTGTCATGATGGTTCTTATGCTTTTGGTGGTTCTGTTTGTGCTGTTCACCAAAGTTATGCCTATCTTTGAGGAGGTTTATGAGCAGTTGGGGACTCAGATTTCTCCCGTATCCCAGGCAGCAATCCGGCTGGGCGGTGTTTTCAGCGGTATCGCGCTGGCGGCAGCAGCAGTGATTGCGGCGGCAGTTCTGGGATTGTACACAGCATCGAAGCTGGGAAAAAAGATTCATATGGTGGAGCGTGCTGCCGAGAGGTTTAAGCGATCCAACAAAACAGCTCTTCTGGCGGCAAAGAGACGGTGCAGTTCTGTCCTCGCCCTGACATTACAAAGCGGCCTGGAACTGGAGAAAGGAATTGAACTGGCTGAAGAACTGGCTGGCAACAGCAAGATTCAGGAGTATCTTTTCACATGTAAAGACAGCCTTGAGGCAGGGAAAAGCTATGATGAGGCAATGAAAGAATCCGGGCTGTTTAGCGGTTTCCAGATTCAGATGATCAAAGTGGGCAGCCGGAGCGGACGTCTGGACCGGGTGATGGAAGATATTTCCAGAGGATATGAGGAGGAAGCGGATGCATCCATTGACAATGCAGTCTCCAGACTGGAACCTACTATCGTGGCAGTGCTGGCAGTGTCCGTCGGACTGATCCTTCTGTCTGTGATGCTTCCTCTGGCAGGCATATTGTCAACCATAGGATAACGGGTGAGGAGAATGAGGCGGTTGAAAAACAGTTGGAATATGATAAAAGGCTATCTGATTTCAGCAGCGGTTTTCGGTGCTGTCGTTGGAATGTTTTTAAATGGGGTGCTGTCCGTGTCCCGCCGGATGGATATGGAGGGAGAAGAGACTCTGCAAAATGCGATTGCCAGAGCTTGTGTACAGTGTTATGCCATCGAGGGCCGTTACCCGCCTTCTGTACAGTATCTGGAGGAAAATTATGGAATCCGGATTGACAGGAAGCGGTTTTATGTGTTCTATGAGGGATTTGCCTCCAACATTATGCCGGATATCACAGTCATACCTATCACGGAGGAGGAGTAGATATTTGAAAATGCAGATGCAGCAGAAAGGACGGACAGTCAATTTCCTTTTCACAATGCTGTTATTTTTTGTGTTTGTGTTGTGTGCATTGTTTACGGTGCTTATCGGCGGAAAGGTTTATGAAAATATCAACAACCGGATTCAGGAGAACTATTCCGGCCAGGTGGTTTTAAATTATGTGGCTAACAAAGTGAGGCAGGGGGACCAGGCAGGAAGTGTGACGGTAAAGACCATAGAAGATACTCCGGTTCTGGAACTGGCCCAGGAAATGAACGGAAGAAATTATGTAACATGGATTTATTACAGGGACGGTGCAGTCAGAGAATTATTTACCAACGAGGGCAGCGGCCTGGGATTAAAAGATGGACTAACGATTATGGAATGTCAGGGACTGACATTTACACAGAAAGCTTCTGTCCTGGAAGTACAGGTGACAGGAGATGAAAACAGCAGCCTGCTACTATATATCAGAAGCGGAGGCAGTGAAGATGAAGAATAAGCGTGATTCAGGGACGGCCATGTTTCTCATGGAGATGATAGCAGTTGTTTGTTTTTTTATTCTGTGCGCCGGCGTCTGTATTTTGGCTTTTGTGAAAGCTGACCAGATAAGTTGTTTGGCTAAGGACACCAATTATGCTTCCTTGGCAGCAGAGAGTGTGGCCGAAATCTGGAAAGCGCAGGATGTGGAGGGGCTTGAAATACGATTTTTGATGTCAAAGGACGGGGAAAAGGGAGTTATCTATTGGAACTGTCAGTGGACTCCCGTGGAGAATGAGAAGACGGCGGATTACAAGGCGGAGATAGGTCTGACAGGAGATGGGCTGGTGAGAGAAGCACAGATCAGGATCCGGCGTCTTAAGGATGATACGGAATTATTTGAGCTGGATGCCAGTAAACCATCATGCGCCCGGCGGGCGGGCTGCACTGCCACCCATGAAAGTCAGGCGGGCGCATTTGGCATACTTGAATTCATGCCGCCTATTCGGCGGCGGGACTTTTATGGTAATTTACCGTTGGAAAATCGGATCTGGAAGGGAACAGGAATATGAATGAGAGGCCATCGGGAGGACGGATAAGTATTGGTACGTCATCCCTGATTTTGATATTTATTATCTTATGTTTGACGGTTTTTGGGCTTCTGTCTCTGAGCAGTGCAGTCAGTGACCTAAAACTTGCCTTAAAAAACGGGGAATCTGTGAAAGGCTACTATGAAGCGGACAGCAAGGCAGTGGAATTTACAGCCATGGTGGAGGACGTACTGGCCGGGTGCAGCAAGGCAGCTGACGATGAAGAGTATCTGCAGATGATAAAAGAAGGACTGGGAAATTATTATCGGGAAGAGACAGGTACAGTCCAGGCAGATATCGAGATGCTTTATGGACAGATGCTTCATATAGAGTTGGAAATAAACCGGGAAGAAGAGGCAGGATACCGGATTCTGGCCTGGAATGTATATCATTCTGTGGACTATGATATCGACAGATCCATGCCCGTGTGGACCGGTGATTGATAGATAAAGGAGATGTATGGATGGATATTACAGGATTGCTCAGTGTAGCAGTAAATAAACAGGCGTCGGATATTTTTTTAGTAGCAGGTATGCCTTTGGCTTATAAAACAGGAGGCTGCATCGAAAATCAGGAAGAGAATAAGCTGTCTCCGGCTCAGATTGAAGAATTGATAAAGGACTTGTATGAGGTGGCGGGGAAGCGCAGCATGAAAAAGATTCTGGAAGAAGGAGATGATGATTTCTCCTTCGCCCTGCCAAAGCTGTCCCGGTTCCGCGCCAATGTATTCCGGCAGAGAGGGTCTCTGGCTGCTGTGATCCGCATTATCACATTTGAACTGCCGGATTATGAACAGCTTCACCTTCCGCGGACTATGATTGATGTGGCAAAAATGACCAAAGGCATGGTGCTGGTAACCGGACCGGCAGGAAGCGGCAAGAGTACGACTCTGGCCTGTATTATCAATGAGATCAATCGGACAAGGAATGCTCATGTTATAACTCTGGAAGACCCCATAGAGTATCTTCACCGTCATAACAAGAGCGTGGTGTCTCAAAGGGAGATCGGGACCGATACTGAAAGTTATGTATCCGGTCTTCGGGCAGCCTTAAGGCAGGCGCCGGATGTGATTTTTTTGGGAGAAATGAGAGATTATGAGACAATTAGGACTGCAATGACAGCGGCTGAGACAGGCCATCTGGTGATCTCTACCCTTCATACCATAGGTGCGGCCAATACTATAGATCGTATTATAGACAGCTTTCCGCCGGAACAGCAGCAGCAGATCCGGGTGCAGATATCCATGGTGATGGAAGGAGTGATCTCCCAGCAGCTGATCCAGGCTGTAAACGGAGGTGTACGGCCGGCATTTGAGATTATGTTCTTTAACAATGCCATACGGAATATGATTCGGGAATCTAAGATCCATCAGATTGATAATGTAATCGCCACGTCTCAGAAGGAGGGAATGATATCCATGGATACAAGTTTGATTCAGATGTATCAGGATGGGATTATTTCTAAGGAGGACGCGATTATCCACAGCAGTAACAGTGAGCTGATGGCAAAGAAGATTGAAAGACTGTAATCAGAATGACAGATTTCAGAAATTGCCATGCACCGAAGATGCGTATAACAATGTGAGAGGGAGAAATTCTCCCTCTCGTTTTATGTTAATTCTTCGCAGCATTCATTCCGGCAATTTTACCAAAGCACAGGGCATCCGGTACAGCATTTCCGCCTACACGGTTGGTGCCATGGATTCCTCCGGTTACTTCGCCGGCCGCATAGAAGCCAGGAATCACTTCGCCGTCAGTATTCAGTACTTCCGCATTGCCGTTGATCTCCAGGCCGCCCATGGTATGAGGCAGAAATTTGATCGTTCAATGGATTTTACAAATCGGTAAAGACTTTTCCCGGGGGTTGCGGTTATAATAAACTGCACAGGGAGAAAAGGGGGACAGAGGATGAAGGATAAAATACTGGTGATTGAAGATGATGGGGATATCTCTCATTTAATCTGCATGAATCTGAATATGTCTGATCAGATTCGTCAGCAGATTGAGGATCTGGAGCTGCTTTTGGGAGCTATGGCCCATGAGATGAAGACGCCTCTGACCAATATTTTAGGGTATGCTGATTCTCTGCTTCATGTGCGGCTGACAGAGAGACAGAGGGAACAGTCTCTGGAAGCCATCTGCCGGTCGGCAGGCCGTCTGAACCAGATGTCAGGGAAGCTGCTGCAGCTTGTTGGTCTCTATGAGAATCAGGAGATAGAAACCAGGCCTGTGGATCTGGAGGAAGTGATACAGTGTGTGTATGAAGAGAACAAAGAGAAGCTGGATGCGAAAAATGTGGATTTTCAGATATTGAGAAGGGATAACATGAGAATAGACAAAACCCATCTTCGAAAGGTGACAGAGCCTGCCAGACAGGAGAAAGGGGCTGTGGTTGTTCAGGGGGATCCCCTGCTTTTGATCAGCCTGTTTGGAAATCTGGTTTCCAACAGCATGAAGGCCCTGGAGGTAGGGGGGAGGATTCAGGTGATACTGGATGAAAACAGACAAAGCGTCTGTGTCAGGGACAATGGAAGAGGGATTCCCAAAGAAGCCCTCCCTCATGTGACCAAGGCATTTTATATGGCGGACAAATCAAGAAGCCGCAGGCAGCAGGGAAGCGGACTGGGACTTGCTCTGGCAGAGCGGATTGTGAAGGCCCATCATGGGGAGATGGAGATAGAAAGCCGTATGGGAGAGGGGACGGAAGTGACTGTTACATTTGGAGACATGAGACAGGAAAGGAGCAAGAATGATAAAGAAAAGGCAGGGAGATAGAAGTGATTCATGGGTTGTGGCGGCAGCAGTTGGGGGATGTGTTTTGGTTCTGGCCGGGTGTGTGAGGCAGACAGACATTCCCATCGTTACAGAGAGGACCGAAGAGGTTCTGGAAAGCCAGGAGGAAACAGAGACGGGAATACCCGCCGGGGAAACAGAGACGGACCGGCAGGTGCTTATAAGGGAGCAGGCAGACGTACCGGAAAAATACCGGCTAAGTTTTGAGAATAAGGACATTACCATCACGGCGGATGTGGAGGTGGAGGTCCCTGAAACAGAGAAAATAAGTCTGAAAGCCGTGGAATATACCACCTATACAGAGGAGGAACTGGAGAGGGTTAAGGAGATTTTTGGACAGGAGCTGGGAATTAAAGAGTGGATTCCTATGGACAGCCAGGAGGGCGGCGTGAGAATGTCCTTTTATTCCCCGGATTTTGCATATAATTTGAGCATGGGGGCAGGAGGAAACCAGGAATTTCCCATCATATGGCTTTTGGACACACATATATCCGATGGAGGAAACGGAAACGAAAAGGAGGATCCTGGGGATCTTACCGAATGTCCTATGTCAGAAGCAGAGAGAGATGAAGTTCAGGCCGTTCTGGAAGAGAAAGCAAGACAGCTGCTTCAAAAGATGGGCCTTGAGGATTTAACTTTGGAAAGCGCTAGGTGGAGGCAGCTTTCTGTCAGCGATAAATTTTCCTGGACTCTGTCGGGACAGTATGGAGTCCGTCTGCGCTACAGCCGGAAATTTGGAGAGCTGCCTCTTGTAAGCATGGGACAGCGACATAGCTTGTGGGAGGCGGATCCCCAGTATGTGGAGTTTCTGTACAGGGAGGATGGAAGACTTCTGACAGTGAAAAATATCGGCCGGGAACAGCTGGGAAACACAGGGGAATATGCGGAATTTCTGCTTCCCTTTTCTTCGGTGAGCCAGATATTTGAACAGTGCATGAAAAATATGGAAGCTGACGTGGACACAGGGACAGAAAGCTATGGAGGCAAAAAGGCCCATATTTATCTTACGGTTACGGATGTGAAGCTGGCTTACCATCTGGAGTGCGAAGAACAGAGAGGAGATATGCCGCTTACGTATGAAAAGAAAGGCAAGCTGGTGCCTGTGTGGGCATTTTACGGGACAGTGGAAACAGGGGAGGAGAGAAGTTCTTTAGATGAAGGAAGGAAAACCCTGCTTCTGGCGATTCATGGGGAGAATGGGATGATTTATGGGAAGTAAACCTACATGTGCCAGATGGCGGACGCACCACCGCCCAGGCCAAGGACGGCATGAGGGCGCGGCGGGAGTTATCCAGGTTATCTTTGTAACGGAACTTCCGGTTTATTGGTCTGATAAACGTCCAGAACAGGGCGGCGGTGACAGGTATTGCCGTATGATTTCAAAGTTCTTTTTTACAGGCAGACTTCCATCCAATAAAACGATATGGCGCTGCAATTATCAAAGCAATTCTGTCAGAAATATTTCTCTTGATTTAATAGGGCGGATCGGTTGGTTCCCCAAAATAATCGACTGTATCCATAAAAAAATATCCGGATTTATCGCTGATAAATCTGCCTATCGTAGAGGTTTCGGAGCCGGATGCGCCATATATATGAATAACCTGCTTGTCCATGATGTTTCTTCTGTAAATTCTGATTTACCAACGTGTTATATTCTTTTCAAACTTTGCAGTGTATGCCTGTTTTAATT
>CAJUPP010000080.1 GCA_910588325.1 uncultured Hungatella sp. | reverse complement strand
ACAGCGCCTAAGTACCGACGGTCTTCAAGTACCCTGGAGAAACAATATCATTCTCTCGTCGGGCTACGTTATCTCAAAATGTCATTGGTTCAGATATATTTGATAAGGAGGGCGTATGAGAAGAAAGGGACTGGTGTGGTTGACAGGAATTCTAATGATGGCAGTCTTCGCATTGTCTTCACTGGCCGGCTGGCTGGTGTGGCAGAGGCAGGAGCAGGAGATACCTCCTTTCATGGAAGAGGCTGGAACGGTTTTTGAAAGCGTAACCCCAGAGTCCAATCCAACATCCGAACATTTACAGGAATCTGAGCTGCAGCCGGAATCGGAGTCGGAAGCACAGCCGGAATCGGAATCAGAGTCTGAAACACAGCCACAGCTGCCGCAGCCGATTACCCTTCTGTTTGCCGGAGATGTCTATCTCTCCAATTATGTATTAAATGCCTACGACCAGGCCGGAGGCATTGAGGGGGTATTGGATGGCGGCATTCGGCAGGAAATCGACCAGGCTGACATCTTTATGGTAAATCAGGAATTCCCTTTTACCGACAGAGGGACAGCGGCAGAGGATAAGCAGTTCACCTTCCGCCTGCCTCCCCAGAGAGTTTCCATCCTCCAGGAAATGAAGGTGGATATTGTGACCCTGGCCAACAACCATATCCTGGATTTTGGCATAGAGGGGCTTTTAGACAGCTGCCAGACCTTGGATGAAGCCGGGATTCTCTATGTAGGAGGCGGAGAAGACCTGGATAGGGCCAGAGAATTAAAGACCATAGAAGCAGGCGGCAGGACCATAGGATTTTTAGGGACTTCCAGAGTCTATATGGATGCAAGCTGGGCAGCAGGCCCTTCCCATCCGGGAGTATTTTCTACCTATGACCCCGCCCAGGCCATAGAATCCATTCAGGAAGCCAAAAGCCAGTGTGATTATCTGGTAGTTTATGTCCACTGGGGAGTGGAAAGAGAAGACGAACCGAAAGAATACCAGAAAACCATGGGACGTCAATACATTGACGCAGGCGCTGATCTGGTAGTAGGCAGCCATCCCCATGTTCTTCAAACCGTAGAATACTATAACGGAAAGCCAATTGTATACAGTTTGGGAAACTTTGTATTCGGCAGCAGCATTCCCCAGACGGCTCTGTTAAAAATCACATTACAGCCTGATTATTGGCTTGGTGAACAGGCCGAATTTACGTTGATTCCATGCACCTCCTCTAATGGATATACAAAATTAAAATAAAATTTTGTAAGAAATTTCCTCTTCCCCCTATTTCATTCTCCCTAATACTCTGATATACTTATCCCAACAGCCAAATGAATCTCATTGGCGAAACAAAAAGGAGAGAACGACAATGAAGATAGAAGAGACCTTAACCTTTCTGGAATCTCCACAGCTGAAAACTCTGTTCAAAAAGATGTACGGAGGCGCCTTCGTAGAAGAAAATATCCTCCGTTACCAGGACCTTGTAGAAAAATTCAAAAATGAATTCGGAGACAAGGATATCCTTCTGTTCAGTTCCCCTGGCCGTACGGAAATCAGCGGGAACCATACGGACCACAACCAAGGCAAGGTTCTTGCCGGAAGCATCAACCTGGACTGTGTCGGTGTAGCGGCCAAAAACAAATCAGGCAGTATTAACATTGTCAGCGAGACCTTCCACCAGTCATTTACCATTGATTTAAACCGTCTGGAACCCAGCGAGCGCATGGCAGGAACCGTAGATCTGGTGAAGGGGTTGTTAAAAGGTTTTCAGGAGTCCGGATTTCAAGTCGGCGGATTTGATGCATATATCACCAGCAATGTAATCAGCGCGGCAGGAGTCAGTTCCTCCGCCTCCTTTGAGATGCTTCTTTGCTCCATCTTAAACACCTTCTTTAACGATGGACGCATGAACACAGTGGCCTATGCCCATATTGGAAAATATTCGGAAAATCATTACTGGAACAAGGCGTCCGGATTGTTGGACCAGATGGCCTGTGCCGTAGGCGGTTTGATTACCATTGACTTTGCCGATCCCCAAAGCCCGGCAGTAGAGAAAATTGAATTTGATTTCGGTTCCAAGAACCACAGTCTGATTATCGTCAACACCGGAAAGGGGCATGCAGATTTAAGCGCAGATTATTCTTCTGTTCCCATGGAGATGAAGAAAGTGGCAGAGTGCTTCGGAAAAGAAGTGTGCGCTCAGATAACCGAGGAGCAGATTATCGAAAATCTGGCTCATGTAAGGGAGTATGCAGGAGACCGATCCGTCATGCGTGCGCTCCATTTCTTTGAGGAGAATAAGCGGGTGGATGCAGAAGTGGCGGCCCTAAAAGAAAATCGGTTTGAGGATTTCCTGACACAGATTACGGCATCCGGCAATTCTTCCTGGAAATGGCTTCAGAACTGCTATACCAACGTAAACGTTCAGGAACAGGGAATCAGCATTGCTCTGGCTCTGACAGAGTTGTTTATCGAAAAAAAGAAGAGAGGCGCCTGCAGAATTCACGGCGGCGGTTTTGCCGGAGTCATCATGGCTATGCTGCCGAATGATTTGGTAGACGAATATGTGGAATATATCGAAAAGGCTTTGGGGGAGGGCAATGCCTACCGCATGAGTATCCGGCCCTATGGAGCGATTTGTGTGAATCAGGAGATTTAGAAAGAACCAAGAAACTGTTTCACCAGGAAAATCCCTGCCCCCGGTGCGGCGGAATCATCTGTGAAGGAGCTGCGCATCAGATGAATATCCGTAGAGGGAAAGGAGCATTCCTCCTGTACATACTGAGTTAAGAGAGCAAAGTCCTGTTCTTCCATAAACTGATGCAGATAGCCGCCGATGATATATTCGCAGTCAAACAGCATGCGGATATTATTGATTACCATGGCAAGATCACGAAGGTAATGGCGCCAGATTGCAACACGTTCCTGACTGCCGGAGCGCATAGAGCGGAAAAATTTTTCCAGCGGCTCTCCGGCACTTTCCTGCAGGGCATCGGCAGAACAATATGCTTCAATACAGCCTTTTTTACCGCAGTAGCACATACGTCCTCCCGGATAGAGTCCCATGTGTTCGATAACGCTGCTGCTCAGCGCCTGCCCCCTGTGAACCTCTCCATCCACAATCAGGGCACCGCCGAAGTTGCGGTTTAAGGACAACAGCACAGCATCTTTTTTATCTTTCTGAAACCACATCTCTGCAATGGCTGATGCTTCCGTGTCATGGATAAGTGTGCAGGGAAGACTGATATGTTCCTGAATCTCGTTAAGAGTCAGGCCAGTGCAGTCCAGAATCTGTCCATAGACCACAACAGAACCATCATTGGATACAAGGCCCTGGAGAGCGATTGCCACTCCAAGAATCTGTTTTCTGTCAGAGATATTCTCACAGGCCAGAGACTCCCTTTCTGCTTTCCCACATATTTCATCAGCAAATCTTTCAAGTTCCGCGCCCAGTCCCTTAAAATAACCGGCCGTTCTTGAAAACGGAGCATCGACAACTTTGGATTTCAGAATATTTCCGTAGAGGTCAACAGCAACGACACGATAAAAGTCTTTTAACAGAACCACACCCAAAGCGATGCGGGCACAGGAAACAAAACGATAGATATGGGCTTTGCGGCCTCCGGTGGATTCATAAAGCCCCTGACGTTCAATCAACCCCATGGCCTCTATCTCTTTTAAATTCTGAGTCACCGTAGGAAGACTCATGGAGAGGGCCTGGCTGATTCCCTGTTTGGAAATCTCTCTGCGGCTGTAAACCGTGTGAAGAACCCGCCCCCGGTTGGCGATTCTAAGGTCTGAGGAAGTTGCAGATGATGTCATAAGGTAATCCCCTTTCTGTAAATACATTTTCATCCTATCACAGAACCGAAGTTTAGTAAAGTCAGAGTTGTAACAGTTCAGATAACCCCTGAACTGTTACTCAGAGTTACAGATAGTCCAATCTGGCAATCCGGTCTCCATTGCATAGCGATACGAAATATGATACAATCAGGACAAAAAGACAGAAGGGAAAAGAAACCATGAAATTACTGATTGTCAGGCACGGAGACCCAGATTACTCCATCGATTCTCTGACCGAGAAAGGATGGAAGGAAGCCGAATATTTATCGGAACGATTGACGAAACTGGATGTAAAGGATTTTTATGTCTCTCCGTTAGGAAGAGCAAAGGATACGGCCTCCTGCACTTTGAAAAAACTCCACAGGACCGCAAAAGAGTACCCCTGGCTGCGGGAGTTTCAGTGTCGGATTCATAGGCCGGACGTAGCGCCGGACAAGCAGATTGTCTGGGACTGGCTGCCGCAGGACTGGACAAAAGAAGAGTGCTTCTTCCACTATGACCAGTGGCAGCAGTCAGAAGTCTTAAAAGAAGGACAGGTGAAAGAAGAGTACGATTGGGTGACAAACGGTCTTGACCAGGTATTAAAAGAGCATGGATACATACGGGAAGGCCATTGTTACCATGTGGAGAAAACGGGTAATGACACGTTGGTATTTTTTTGCCATTTCGGAGTGGGCTGCGTGCTGATCAGCCATCTCCTTAATATTTCGCCCATGGTGCTGTGGCATGGAACCTGTGCCGCGCCCTCTTCAGTGACTACCATTGTGACAGAAGAGCGCAGACAGGGAACCGCGATTTTCCGTATGTCGTCCTACGGGGATATTTCTCATCTGTATGCCCATGGCGAGCCTCCTGCATTTGCCGCCAGATTCTGCGAAAGTTATGATAATATGGAAGACAGGCATGATTAAACTTTTATAAAATTTTCGCTCTTGTATTTCTGCGGAAATAGAGTTACAATAAGTCGCAAATTCTCTAAAAAAGGGGGACTGGTTGTGTTTTTGCTGTTCTTTGCAGTGTGGTTGATTTTAAATGGCAAAGTGACACTGGAAATCTGTCTCTTTGGCTTGTGCATATCAGCCGCACTCTTTTATTTTATCTGCAAATATATGGACTACAGTATACGCAGTGAGATGCTTTTATTCCGGCTGGTGCCGCTGTTCCTTCAGTATTTTTGGGTTCTTGTGCAGGAGATTGTGAAGGCCAATGTAGCAGTTCTTAAGCTGATTGTATCTCCGGAACTGCAGCCGGAACCGGCGATTGTATATTTTGATACGGACTTAAAAACCAGCCTGGCTAAGGTTCTCCTGGCGAATTCCATTACACTGACGCCGGGAACCATTACGGTATCAGTGGAGGAAAACCGTTTCTGTGTTCACTGTCTGGACCGGGAGCTTTCCGAAGGTCTGGAGGATTCGGTATTTGTGGATTTGTTGAAAAAGATGGAGGCGGAAGAAGAAAAATGGAAGTAATCAATCAGACATATGAAGTGCTGCTAATCGGAGCCATGGTGGTGTTGGCAGTGCTGATTGTCTTAAGCCTTATCCGTTCGATTTTAGGGCCCGGAATTCCGGACAGAATTATTGCAGTTAATATGACAGGGACGATGATCATTATGGTCATCGCTATTTTATCGGTGTTCCTGGACGAAAATTATCTGGTGGATGTATGTCTGATTTATGCCATGATAAGTTTTCTTGGGGTGGTAGTCCTGTGCAAAGTGTATACAGGTGTATATCTTCAAAGAAAACATATGAAAGCGGACTTACATGCCATTGATGACAATCTGCACCATCAGGAATATGAAGAGGCAGAGGAAAGGGAGGAAGCGAGATGACAGGGGCATGGATTCAACTGATACTTGCCGCGGGATGCCTTTTCATAGGGCTGTTTTTTATGATTCTTGCAGTCTTTGGCGTGAACCGTTTTAAGAAACCGCTGAACCGGATGCATGCGCAGGCCATAGGAGATACCCTGGGAATCCTGTTTGTAATTTTAAGCTTAATCCTTATGCGTGGATTTTCCATGGATTCTTTAAAGCTGTTTCTGGTGATTTTATTTTTCTGGATTGCCTCTCCGGTATCCGGCCACATGCTCAGCCGCCTGGAGGTTATGACCGACGAAAATCTGGGAGAACTGCTTTTGATTGACAGAAAGCATGAGGCGGATCAGGCAGAGGAAAAGGAGGAGCGGACAGATGAAGTTGTTTGAGTTGATTTTATTGTTAGTCCTTATTGTCTGTGCCATATCTGTAGCATGTACCAGGGATTTACTGACCTCCATTGTTATCTTTATGTCCTACAGCCTGGTGATGTGTGTGATTTGGGTACTTCTTCAGTCTCCTGATTTGGCGATTACGGAGGCAGCCGTGGGAGCTGGTGTGACAAGTATCCTTTTTTTTGTGACCTTGAAAAAGATACGGGCTATCAGAAAGGAGGAACAGGATGAGTCGAAAGAAGGATAATTATGACAGCAGCCACTGGCTGAAATTTAAAAAATGGATAAATGGTGACGTGGATTTGCTGGCACAGGGCATGGAGGCATGGATGCCAGGCCAGGAAACCACCGGGGCAGATCACTCAAACAGCAGCCGCCCGGGGAATCAAAGGCTTGAAATTTATGAGGCGATTCGGGAGGAAGAGCTAAAGAATCTGCCTATCTTTGCGAAGGGCTTCGACAAATCCGTGGCCCATGGACTTGATTTTTTTCGAAAGGCTTACCGGTTCATGTCCGTGCTCTTGTGTGCAGGAATTATAGCAGTTCTTCTTTGGACGGTTTCCTATCTTCCTATATTTGGAAATGCAGGAAATCCGGACAACAATGAGGTGTCTGCTCGTTATATCGAGAAGGGGCTTCAGGAGACAGGGGCAGTTAATATTGTTACGGGTATGATTCTGGATTACCGTGCGTTTGATACTTTTGGGGAATCCTGTGTGTTGTTTATCGCTTCCTGCTGTGTGCTGGTTCTTCTGCGGATTGACGCTGCCAGCAAGGATGAGACTACAAAGAAAAGACGGAAAGAGGCGGCTTATGACCGTCTGTATGAGCCGAAGAATGATATAATTCTTCAGAAATGTGCCTGTTTGCTGGTTCCGATTATTCTGATCTTTGGAATCTATATTGTCCTTAACGGACACCTTTCGCCTGGCGGCGGATTCTCCGGCGGTGCGGTGCTGGGCTCTGGACTGATTCTTTATCTGAATGCTTTTGGATTTAAAAAGACAGAGCGGTTTTTTACGGAGAAAGTATACCGCAGGATGACGCTGTGTGCGCTGACTTTTTACTGCCTTGCAAAAAGTTATTCCTTTTTTACTGGTGCAAACCATCTGGATAGCGGTATACCGCTGGGGACACCGGGAGCAATTTTGAGCAGCGGACTGATTCTGCCTTTAAATATCTGTGTGGGCCTGGTGGTGGCCTGTACAATGTATGCATTTTACACATTGTTCCGGAAGGGAGGCATGTAGATGTTGCAGCATATGCTTTTAAATATGGAGGAAACGGCATCAGTGATTCTCTTTGGAATTGGCTTTACCATTCTTCTGCTTCATCAGAACCTGATTAAGAAAATTATGGGCATGAATATTATGGACACGGCTGTGTACCTGTTTCTGGCGGCGAAAGGCTACATAAACGGGCGTATGGTTCCCATTGTAGTGGATGGTATTCAGGACGTTTCCGCTTATATCAACCCGGTTCCCAGCGGCCTGGTGCTTACCGGCATCGTGGTGTCTGTCAGCACGACGGCTCTTATGCTGGCGCTGACAATCCGTCTGTATGAGAGATACGGGTCTCTGGATCTGGATCAGATTCTGCTGCGGGTGAAGGAGGATGAACGGACATGAGTTTTGTGCAGAATTTTCCATTTTTCTCCATTATTATTGCCATGTTTTCCGGAATCCTATCTTCTGTGCTGTCCGGAAAGAAGGCCAGGAATCTGAGTCTGGCGGCTATTGGAATTACAGGCGTGATGTCAGCGGCAGTTCTGGCATTTTGTGTGAGAACCGGGGAAAGCTACACCTACATGATGGGACATTTCCCGGCTCCCTGGGGCAATGAGATACGGGCCGGAGTTCTGGAAGGACTGACGGCGCTTTTGTTTGAGATCGTGATGTTTCTGGCTGTTATAGGAGGTTTAAAATATACGGCGGCTGATGTGGAGGAGAGCAAACAGAATCTGTTTTACATTATGATTGATCTTATGCTCAGTTCCCTTCTGGCATTGGTTTACACCAATGACCTGTTTACTGCTTATGTGTTTGTGGAGATTAATACCATTGCCGGCTGCGGCCTGATTATGATTCGTCAGAAGGGAAGAAGCCTGTCCTCTGCTATCCGGTATATGATTTTGAGCCAGTTAGGTTCCGGCTTGTTTTTAATTGGTTTGAGCCTGCTCTATGATGTTACAGGCCATCTTTTGATGAGTCCGGCCAAGGAAGCGGTGGCGGTTATCGAGGCCGCCGGAAGCTATGAGGTTCCCATGCTGGTGATTACGGCAGTAGTCAGTGTGGGCCTTGGAATTAAAAGCGGCCTCTATCCCTTTCATTACTGGATTCCGGATACTTATGGTTATGCTACGCCTACAGCCAGCGCCATTCTTTCCGGTCTGGTTTCAAAGGGATATATCTTTCTGCTGATAAAGATTTTTTACCGTGTGTTGGGGCGGGAAAATGTGGTGGCAAGCCATATTGTTAACGTGTTGTTTATCTTTGGCGTGGCAGGAATGATTCTGGGATCTGTCCATGCGATTGCGGAGAAAGATACCAGGCGGATGATTGCCTATTCTTCTGTGGCACAGATTGGTTATATCTATATGGGAATCGGACTTGGGACAGAGGCCGGCATGGTGGCTGCTGTTTTTCATATATTTACCCACTCCGCTACCAAGGCCCTTCTGTTTATCAGTGCCGTGGGACTTTATGAGGTGTCGGGAAATAAAAAGGACTATTTAAGCCTCAGGGGGGCAGGGAATCGGAACCCTCTGGCAGGCGTCGGGTTTTTAGTAGGGTCTTTGTCCATGGTGGGCTTCCCTATGCTGGCAGGATTTATTTCCAAGCTTTTGTTTGCGACCTCCGCACTGCAGAGTCCCCATAAGATGTTTATTACGCTGATTGCTTTGGCAGTCAGTACTGTACTGAATGCGGTTTATTTCTTAAGGCTGGTAATCACACTGTACAGGCCTACGCCTACGGAAGAGGAGCATGAGACTGTGAAAAAGGCAGTAGTCAGAAAATCTTCCTGGAATCTGCGTCTGGCGATTTGGTGTTTTATTGTGCTGAATGTGATTCTCGGAATGTTTTCTCAACCCATTGTAAATGCCATCAGCAATGGACTTATGATGTTTGAGTAGGAGGAGGTAGGTATTATGAAATTGCTGTTGCCGGTCATTGTACCGATTTTAGCAGGAATTTTGGTTCTGGTATCAAAGAATATAAGAAGGAACAGGAAGGTGGTTACCGGTCTTTCTGCCATCGTTCTGGCTGTGGAAATCGTTCTGGTTTTTGCGGCGATTCTGTCAGGCGAAAGCCTGGTATTGTGCCAGCTGACGGATACCATGACGGTTTCCTTCCGGGTTGATTCTGTCAGCAGCCTGTTTGCAGGCCTGACAGTGATTATGTGGTTTCTGGTGGGGATCTATGGGATTTCCTATATGGAACATGAGCATGATGAATATCGGTTTTTTGGTTTTTATCTGATTGTGGTGGGAGTGCTGATGGGACTTGACTTCTCATCAAACCTGATTACCATGTATGTGTTCTATGAGTTGATGACATTGACGTCTCTGCCTCTGGTGCTTCATGAATTGACGAAAGAAGCCGTCAGGGCAGGACTTAAATATCTGTTTTATTCCGTGGCAGGTGCATTTCTGGCATTGTTTGGGATTTTCTTTATAGCCAGTGTCAGTTCCACTCTGGAGTTTGCCCCAGGGGGCGTGCTGGGAATTCAGGATGTAGCCGGAAAGGAAACGCTTCTTCTGGCGTCTGCCTGCTGTATACTGCTTGGATTCGGAACGAAAGCAGGTATGTTTCCTCTTCATGGCTGGCTGCCTACGGCTCATCCCGTAGCTCCGGCTCCTGCAAGCGCAGTTATGTCTGGTGTCATCACCAAGGCAGGCGTGCTGGCGGTGATTCGTGTGGTCTACTATATCATAGGGCCGGATTTTATCAGGGGAACCTGGGTTCAGACAGTATGGATCGCACTTTCGCTTGTGACCGTATTTATGGGGTCTATGCTGGCTTACAAGGAGCAGGTATTTAAAAAGAGGCTGGCATACTCTACCGTGAGCCAGGTGTCCTATGTCATGTTTGGGCTTAGTATGCTGCATCCGGTGGCCTTTGTAGGGGCTTTGTCCCATATAGTATTTCACTCTATCATAAAGAATGGCCTGTTTATGTCAGCCGGCGCAGTGATTGAGCAGACTGGATGGACAAGGGTAGAGCAGATGAGAGGATTGGGAAAGGTAATGCCGTTGACTCTGGCCTGTTATACGGTAGTATCTCTGGCACTCATAGGAATTCCGCCTGCCAGCGGGTTTGTCAGCAAATGGTATCTTGCAACAGGAGCTTTAAGTTCTGGCACCGGAGTCTGGGGATTTGCGGGCCCGGTTGTTCTTTTAATCAGTGCATTGCTGACGGCAGGGTACCTTCTTCCCATTGCGATTCAGGGATTTTTCCCGGGGCAGGATTTTGATAACTCAGAGTTGAAAAAAAGGAAGCTGGAAGGAAAGGAGCCGTCCTGGCTGATGCTTCTTCCCATTATGATACTGGCAGCCAGCGCTTTGCTTTTGGGGTGTTTTCCCAATGCTTTGATTCAGATGGTAAAGTCCATAGGGGATTCTGTGCTTTGATGGAGGGATGAATATGAATGGAATCTATCTGGCGCTTCCGGTGTTTCTTCCGATTCTCGGCGGACTTCTCCTTCTGACATTTCGGGATAAGATTTCCGGAGAACGGGAAGAACGGATGATGAATCTGGGAGTAGAAGGGTTAGTAATTATCAACAGCCTGATTATACTGATGCTTCTTGTGAAGCTGTATGGGGCAAAGGACAGCGGGAACCTGGAATTTACGCTGTTTCGGTTGTTTGGAAATTTGACGGTTATGTTCAAACTGGACCGGTTGGGGAGTGTATTTGCAGGGCTGATTGCATTTTTGTGGCCTCTTGCAACGTTATATGCATTCGAATATATGAAGGAGGAACCCCGTAAGCCAGGATTTTTTGCTTTTTATACCATGACTTACGGAGTTACCACAGGCATAGCATTTGCTGGCAGTTTGATAACCTTGTATCTGTTTTATGAGTTGTTGACGCTGGTGACCTTCCCCTTGGTGCTTCAGCCTTTGACCAGGGAAGCGGCGCATGCAAGCCGAACATATCTGTATTACTCTCTGGGCGGCGCAGCCTTTGCGTTCCTGGGACTGGTGCTGGTGCTGGGATTTTCCGCCACGGGAAATACGGGGTTCGTGCCAGGAGGAATGCTGAATACAGGCATAACTCAGAATCAGAAGAATATACTTCTGATGTTCTATGTGCTGGCATTTTTCGGATTTGGTGTAAAGGCGGCATTGTTCCCGTGCCATGGGTGGCTTCCCAAGGCTACGGTGGCCCCTACCCCTGTGACGGCCCTGCTTCACGCGGTGGCGGTGGTAAAGTCCGGCGCTTTTGCTATCCTGAGGCTGACGTATTTCAGTTTCGGGGCAGAGTTTTTGAGAGGAACCTGGGCCCAATGGGTGGTGATGGCAGCAGCGTTGGTTACCATTGTATACGGATCCACCATGGCGGTGAGGGAAGTACACTGGAAAAGGCGGCTGGCTTACTCTACGATCAGCAATCTGTCTTATATATTGTTTGGAGTGTCTATTATGAGTCCCTTTGGGCTGGCGGCGGCGCTGTGCCATATGGTGGCTCATGCATTTATGAAAATCTGCGGTTTCTTCTGTGCCGGCGCGGTGATGCATCAGACCGGAAAGACTTATATCTATGAGCTGGATGGGATGGGAAAGAAGATGCCCATAACTTTTGGGTGTTTTACCGTATCCAGTCTGTCTTTGATGGGAGTTCCGCTGTTTGCAGGATTCATCAGCAAATGGAATCTGTGTCAGGCAGCGTTTGAGTATGCAGGACAGGCAGTCAGTGACAATATACCAGGCGGATGGTTTCCTTATGCAGGAGTGGCGGTGATTTTGTATTCTGCGCTGATGACGGCATTTTACATGCTGACGGTAGTGATAAGAGCCTATTTTCCCAAGGCGGAAAGCGGACAGGGAATAAAAAAAGGAAAAGATTTTCATGACCCTAACTGGATGATGCTTCTTCCGCTGGTGATTTTTGTGGCGGTGATTGTGGCCATTGGCCTTCATTCGGCGCCGCTTATGCATCTGTTTTTGTCCATAGGAGGTGAGGCAGGATGAGGGAAGCAGTGGATTTAATGATACCGGGAGTGTGCGGCATGGGAATGCATCTCAGGCTTGATGGATTCCGGCTGGTATATGTCTGCATTGCGGTTTTTATGTGGACGGTCAGCGGCGTATTTTCCAGAGAATATATGGCTCATTATAAGAATCATGGAAGGTATTATTCCTTTTTCTGGGCTACCTTCGCTGCTACGGCAGGAGTGTTTTTGTCCGCAGATTTATATACTACATTTATCTTCTTTGAGGTGATGTCTTTTACTTCCTATGTGTGGGTTGCTTTTGATGAGAGAAGAGAGAGTTTAAAGGCAGCAGAAACCTATCTGGCAGTGGCAGTCATCGGCGGTATGGTGATGCTGATGGGGCTGTTTCTTCTGTACGATTTGTTTGGAACATTGGAGATGGATGAGTTGGGAGGTCTGGCGAAGCTTGTTTTAAATGGCGGGACGGCTCCCGGATGGGCGGCTGCTAGAGAGGCCGGAGCAAACGGAAGGATGTTTGCGTCTCCCGTATCTCAGCTTTACACGGCGGCGGCTTTGATGCTGTTTGGTTTTGGAGCCAAGGCAGGGTGCTTTCCTCTTCACATATGGCTTCCGAAGGCTCACCCGGAGGCCCCGGCCCCGGCCAGTGCCTTATTGTCCGGGATTCTGACCAAAACCGGTGTGTTCGGCATCATTATCGTGTCCTGTGTCATCTTTGAGGAAAATAAAACATGGGGATTGGTGATTGCGGTATTGGGATTGATTACCATGTTTGTGGGAGCTTTTCTGGCGGTATTCTCGATTAATTTAAAGAGGACGCTGGCCTGTTCCTCTGTCTCACAGATTGGATTTATTCTGACGGGAATCGGCATGTCCTGTCTTTTAAAAAGTATAGGGGAGGACAATTCCCTGGCAGTAAGAGGTGCATTTCTTCACATGGTAAATCACTCTCTGTTTAAGCTGGTGCTGTTTTTATGTGCCGGGGCCGTGTTTATGAACCTTCATCAACTGAATCTGAACGATATCCGGGGATTTGGACGAAAGCAGCCGATGCTTAAATTCTGCTTTCTCATGGCGGCCCTGGGAATCGGAGGAATCCCTCTTTGGAGCGGTTATATCAGCAAGACTCTGATTCATGAAAGTATTGTGGAGTATATGGAGATGATTGGCGGTTCTGCTGCCTGGAAAGGGGCAGAATGGGTGTTTCTGTGTACCGGAGGCATGACTGTGGCTTACATGTTAAAGCTGTTTATTGCCTTGTTTGTGGAAGAGCATCCGAAGCGCCAGGCGGAATTTGATGGAAAGAAGGCCATGAATCCGGCCAGTACGGCGGTTCTTACATTAGCGGCAGTGATTCTTCCCATGTTCGGTATGACGGCGCATCTGACTATGGATAAGATTGCGGATGCAGGTCAGGGATTTTTCCAGGGAGGCGGCCATGGACATGTGGTTTCTTATTTCTCACTGGGGAATTTGAAAGGCGGCCTGATTTCCATAGGTATCGGAATTCTTTTGTATGCAGTGGTCATTCGTGGACTTTTGACGGAGAAGGAAGAGGGAACAGAGGGAAAACGGTATGTGGACAGATGGCCGTCTTGGCTGGATCTGGAGAATCTGATTTACCGTCCCGTTTTACAGGTTGCCCTTCCGGGAATCTGCGGCGCTATATGTGGGTTTGTGGATAAATATTTGATATCTGCAGCAGTGACCGTATTTCTGGCGGTTTCTTCTGTGGTGTGCCGGTGTGGGGACCAGGCACTGGATGCCTTTGTACGTCTTGCCAGGGCTACGACTCACAGTCAAAGACCGGAGCCGAGGCATCATGACAGCAATCAGCTTGCCTACGTCCTGGGACATATGGTGGATAAGCTGACTGCCTTTGGCGATAAGGTGAAAGGCATGGGAAGAGGACAGGGAAAGAAGGCAAAAGCGGGAACAGGAAGAGTTTCCGTGATTCCGGAGTTTATTCGAAGAGAACAGGAACTGAAGGTGACAGGGAAACTGGTGGAGGAAAGCTTTTCCTTTGGACTTATGCTGTTCTGTATCGGATTGTGCCTGACTCTGGGGTATCTTCTGGTGGCATTTTTGATTTGGTAAATGAAAAGGGGCAGATTTGGCTCGTATGAGTCATATCTGCCCCTGAAGTTCTTCCCGTTCCATGTTACTATGAAAGTCCCGCCGCCGAATAGGCGGCATGAATTCAGGTATGCCAAGTGCGCCCGCCTGACTATCATGGGAGGTGGTGCACCCTGCCCGCCGGGCGCATGGAGGTTTACAATGAAAGTCCCGCCGCCGAATAGGCGGCATGAATTCAGGTATGCCAAGTGCGCCCGCCTGACTATCATGGGAGGTGGTGCACCCTGCCCGCCGGGCGCATGGAGGTTTACAATGAAAGTCCCGCCGCCGAATAGGCGGCATGAATTCAGGTATGCCAAGTGCGCCC
>CAJUPP010000079.1 GCA_910588325.1 uncultured Hungatella sp. | reverse complement strand
AGGGTGGCAGCAAGTTCCTCCCCGGAGCTTGCCTGTTCCGGAGCTCCTTGAGAAAGAGCCTGGGCTCCGTCAGAGACCTGTTCGGCTCCGCTGGCAACCTGAGAGGAGCTTTGGCTGATTTGCAGCATCGTGTCGTTGAGATTTTCCGCAATGGTTCGGAAAGAAACAAGGACCGGAGAAAAGTTTCCGGTATATTCTCCTTCACAAATAGAATCCACCACCAGATCTCCGGCAGCCATTTTGGCAAGGAATTTATTCTCATCATCAATAATAAGCTGAAGCTTATGGATTAATCTGCGCACCTGTTCAGCCAGAACGCCCATCTCATCTTTCGAGACATAGGAAATATCCACATCCAGATTGCCCTCTGCCATTTGCAAAGCGGCATTCTCGATTTCGGAAATAGGAGTCTTAATCAGGCGGATAATGACAAATGAGAAAAAGACTCCCACAAGGATTATGGCAATGAACACTGCCGCCATAAGAAGGATAGCGGTCCTATAAAGGAAAAGGCTTTCCTCTGTCGCTGCCTCGCTGCCGTTGGTATTGTAAGTAATAATCTCATTGAAGGTGCTGTTTAAAGAATTGTAGAGAGATACACATTCGCCCTCCAGGATAGCACGGGCATCTTCTGTGAGGCCCTGCCCGGCTAAAGCCATCATCTCTTCATCCGCACTCTTGTACTGAGTCCAGAAATTTATGGCATTATTATAGAAAGTTCTTTCATCATCGTCAATCAGTTCCTCATAGGTGGCTAAAAGGGTGTCCATATCTTCTTTTTCCTGCTGAAGGTACTGAAGGCTGGACGTTTCTACGTCATCGGAAATTGCGGTAAGATACCCTAATTCGTTAAGACGGATATTGGAAAGGGTTGCGGTCAAATCCCTTGCCGTATCAATGCTGGGAAGCCAGCTTGTGGAAATATCATTTGTCATGTCATTCATCCGGCCCATAAGATAGAAAGACATACCGCCGATGATAAACATGCCAACCAGTGCGACTCCAACTAGGATGTAAAGCTTCAGTCTGATTCTTAGATTTTTTATGTAGCTAATCATACCTTTGTTCTCCTTTTGGTTTTCATTGTTCGTAATGCCGTCTGTGAAAAAGAATAGTTGACGGCATTTTATAAATATATCGGCATATATTTTCTATTTTATAAGAAATTTCTGGAAAGGAATACAAAAGAAAATCGAATAAATTATAATTCCAGGGATACTTTATATACAAATCACGCATACTTATTTTGCACAGCGAAAGGAGATGAACATGTTATGACAGAACAGGATACGGTGAAACTTCTCAGGGAGTGCGATGCAGGTACAAAAATGGGAATCGCATCCATGGAGAATGTGATGGATTATATTCATGATGACAGTTTAAAAAAAAGCCTGTCAGACTGCAAAAACAGTCATGAGAAGTTGATGAAGGAGATAGAGTCTCTTCTGGACAATTACCATGATGATGGAAAGGAGCCGGCTCCTTTAGCTAAGGGGATGTCGTGGATGAAGACCAATGCAAAACTGATTATGAATGAATCGGACAAAACCATTGCCGGTCTGATGACAGACGGTTGCAATATGGGGGTAAAGACACTGAACCGATATTTGAATCAGTATACGGCGGCGGATAAGAAATCAAAAGATATTGCCAAGAGGCTGATTGATATAGAAGAGAAGCTGGCGGAGGATTTGCGGAAATTTTTGTGAATATTCGAAAGTGGCCGAAAGCCGTGGACAATGGTTCATGGCTTTTGGCTTTTTCATGGAATTTCAGGATTATAAATTAGCCAAAAGCAAAACAGCAATAAGCAATGTTAATAGGATGGATCCGATTGTACTTATAATATTTATCAGCCTGATCCAATGTTTCCCTGATAGTTTTGAAAGGCTGATGGAAGCCATTACGCCTATGATTCCGCCTAAGGAATTAGTAATAATATCTGTAATATCACTTGCTCCGATGGCGAAAATAAATTGTACTGCTTCAAATAAAAGGCTGGTACAAATGATAGGGGCAAATTGTTTCAGCGGCGGTTTATCTTCCCACAAAATATGCTCTGTTACTTTCAGCTTATCATGTCCATATGGCATCTACAAGAAACAATGTATTAAAAAAGTATAAAAAATATATTTTTCCGGAATGGTATTTCTTATGGAGCGAGAATAGAATGATGTTGAACCTGCCATGGAGGCAGCGTGAAAAACTTGACACCGTGATAAATATTGAATATACTGCTTTCTATAAGAATGAATCGATAAAATGGGAAAGAAACTTCCGGATCATGGATCCATTGAGAGGTTTAGAGAGGACATATGAAAAAGACATCAAAGTTTAATTGGAGTTCCTTTATCAAAGGTATCGCTGTCATAGCGGTACCGGTGGCGCTGCAGAATCTTCTGACGACTACCGGAAGCATGGTGGATACCATGATGCTTGCCTCTCTCGGGGAGAAGACAGTGGGAGCAGTGGGGCTGTGCGCCCAGTTTTCCAGTCTGATGTTTGCCGGATACTGGGGGTTTGTAGGCGGCGGAATGATGTTTTTCTCCCAGTACTGGGGGGCAGGAGATGAGGATGGAATCACCCGTTCTTATGGACTGACTCTTTCGTTTATGATGGCGGTAGGAATTATTTTTGCCTGTCTGGCTGTCCTGGCTCCGGAGCTTGTGATGAATATTTATACGGATAAGAAGGAGATTCAGCAGATTGGCATTACGTATCTGCGGATTGTAGGCTTCGCTTATCCCCTTCAGATTGTGGCGATGGCTATGAGTGCGTTGCTGCGCTCCATTGAGCGGGTAAAAATTCCCTTATACGGCGGAATCGCTTCCGTGTTTGCCAATTGTTTCTTTAACTATCTTCTGATTTTCGGAAAGTTGGGGCTGCCCAGAATGGGGGCGGCCGGGGCGGCACTTGGAACTGTGCTGGCAGGTATGGTAAATATCTGCGTTCTTCTGGTGTTTATCCTGAAAAAGAAGATTCCGTTTATCCTTGCCTTTTCCAGACATTTCCGGTGGAACCGCAGTTTTGTGGGGCAGTATCTGCAGAAATGTTTTCCTATTCTCTGCAATGAGGTCCTCATCGGTGTGGGAAATATGATGATCAATATTGTTCTGGGGCATCAGAGCGAACAGGCCATTGCGGCCGTGGCGGTGTTTCGGACTCTGGAGGGGCTTGTGATCGCCTTTTTCAGCGGCTTTGCCAATGCGGCTACCATCCTTGTGGGCAAGGAGGTAGGCGCTGGGAACCATGAGGTGGCATTTCAGAGGGCGAAAAGGCTTATCTATCTGTGCAGCGGCTTTATCGGAATCGCCTGTCTGATGATTATCGGAATCCACAATCCTCTTCTCCATGCCATGGGACTTCATGACGAGTCTTATCGGATCGGCACGGGAATGCTGCTTATCTACAGTATAGCGGCTCTTATGCGTATGGGCAACTGGGCACAGAATGATACATACCGCTCCGCCGGGGATGCGGCCTTTGGCTCGATTATGGAAATCACATTTATGTACCTGATGGTGCTGCCCTGTGTCTATGGGGCTAATTATTGGTTTCACGCGCCGTTCCTTCTTGTATTTGCTCTGTGCTATGTGGATGAGCCTGTTCGCTTTATAATTATGCAATGCCACATGTATTCCGGAAAGTGGATTAGACCGGTATCGGATGTAGGTCTGTCCACCATTGAGGAGTTCAGAAGGCAGCATAAGATTAAGGGAAAAGGAAGGTAAACGGAAAGAGAGGGCAAAAGGACAGGAAAGGGGCTCTGACAGACAGAATTATGACACTTTTTCAAAATCAGAAGCCGGGTGTTTGCACAGAGGGCAGATAAAGTCTGCTGGAAGATCCTCTCCTTCATAAATATAGCCGCAGACAGTGCATCGCCATGTGGTTTTGCCGGAGGCAGCCGGTTTTTCCGGTTTGGGTTTTATGGAAGATTGATAGTAGGTATAAGTAGCGGACATAGCTTCTGATAATACCTCCATGTCATCTACGGAAGCGATGAAAAGAGTATGGGTTCCCAAATCCACGGTCTGTTCTACTGTAGCGCTTATATAGCCGTTGGTTCCTGCAGTTACATAGTAAAGACCATTGGCGCTGGTTTTGCAGTCTTTGAAATCAGCAAACTTATCTGTATCACGGCCAGACTGAAAACCAAAATGGCGAAAGAGGTCAAAGCCTGCCTCCTCACTGAGGATGGAAATGTTGAACTTTTTGCTCTTCATCACAAGTTCGTGGGTAAAGTTCGATTTGTTTACAGTGATGCTGATTCTGTTGGGCTCCGCAGTCACCTGGCCTGCCGTGTTGATGATGCATCCGCTGTTTCTGCCTTCAAAGCAGGAGGTCAGGACAAACAGTCCATAGCTTAATTTGAACATGGTTTTTGGATTCATAGCTGCTCCTTTTCATCATTTATTTATGTTTTTCCTGTTTACATATGCTTCAGATAGAAATAAGTTTAAGAGATTTGGCAGGGTTTGTCAAGCATACGGGGATAGAAATATCCATGACCTTAGGTTATCCGGATTTTGAAAGCAAACTTGCCATGGCCAGGTCCATCGGAGAAAATGACCGGCTGGATTTTGTCAAACCTGTTTTAAAAGGCCGCCCAATGGGCCTTTGGACGGGAATTTGTAACACCCCAGGATGTTATGGGCGCAGTTTCCCTATGTGGTAATCCATCGGACGATTTAAACATGACCGGAAGAATGGAACAGATACAAAAAATGACCTTGCAGAAGAGGAGGAGCAGTCTGTGAGGCAGGTCTCTATACGGACGGCGGCTGCCGTATATGGAAAATTGAAGTGGAATCAGAAATGGGCATTCCGATATTTAAAATGTTTTGTGTAAAATGCGGATACCAAAAGAGGTTTAGGTGCGGTATAATGACTAGGAAAATTCAGGTATATCAGATGAGCCGGATATACATTTCGACGGGGGGATTTTTCGCCGTTGGGTGCAGCAAGGCTTAGAAACGAAACATTGAGAAAGGAATGGGAAAGAATATGGGGAGATTTTTCAGTGATGTGGTAGAACAGGCATTAAAAGACATTTACTATGATGTAACCACAGGCCGGGGGCAGGAAAATTTCAGGCGTTTGGAGCAGGCTTCGATGGCAGGGGACGGGGATGCCTCCTGTATTTTGGCACGGTGTTTGTGTGGGTATCAGTATGTGTGGAGCGGCCACGGATTTCCGGAGGATGATGACAGGGCGGAAAGTCTGATGCATAAATCGGTGGAGCAGGGAAGCGCCATCGGCGTGCTTCTGGCCCTTCGAAGCGGAGAACTGTCAGATACGGACAAAGCCAGGATGCCTTTTGCCAGTCTTAAAGAGGTGTTTGATGTTGTTCTGGAGAAGGCGGATCAAGGGGAGCCATTCTGTCAGTATGTCATAGGAAACGTGTATTTCTGGTGGGATTTTCTGGAAATAGAGGGAAAAGACAGGGATTCCTTTTCCAGCGTAGAGGCGTTCAGAGAGTATCTGAAAGAGAACATTGTCAAATGTGAGGACTGGTTCTGGAAAGCCTTTCAGGGCGGAGTCTACTATGCGGGAAATAACTTAAACCGCTATTATCAGCAGGGAGATGAGGATCTGATTCCTCCTCAGCCAAAAAAGGCGGAAGGTATCTGGAAGATGGGGGCAGAGCTTGGTTATCCTACCCATCAGTATCTTTATGCGAAGGAACTGGAAGAGGCAGGAAAGAGTGAAGAAGCCCTGATGTGGCATAAGAAAGCGGCGGACAGCGGGGAGAGAGACAGCTGGTTCTATGTAGGTCTGGCTTATGAAGAAGGCAAGGGTGTGCCAAAGGATGAACATTATGCGGCACAATGTTATGAGAACGGTATTCCGGACAATGGAGGGTGCTGCAATCGCCTGGGTGCTCTGTGTTTTCAGGGAAAGGGCGTGGCTCAGGATTATAAAAAGGGTGTGGATTTACTTACAAAAGCTTATGACGAGGGGAGCAAATGGGGCCTGGTATACCTGGGAAAGGCCTACTTTAACGGCTGGGGAGTGGAGAAGGATTATGTAAAAGCCAGAGAATTTCTGGAGAAGGTCACCTGGTCCAATCTGGACACCTACTATATGCTGGGGGTTATCTATGCCCAGGGGCTGGGAGTGGCTGAAGACATTAAAAAGGGAGTGGAGTATTTACAGAAATCAGGAAACCGTCCGGATTCCAAGGAGGAACTGTCTAAGTACAAAAAAACTTTGTTTGGAGGAAAATGGGTGCGTAAAAAATAGAAATCCTGAAAACAGGCATATAAAAAAGCACAAAAAGCAGACAGCAGAACATAGCCTGCTTAAAGAGTCAGTGAGATGCCTGCGGATTTTTGCCGGTACTCACTGGGGCTGACTCCCATTTTTTGTCGGAAAATTCTGGAAAAGTACAGCGGATCGATATAGCTTACAAAACGGGCGATAACCCGTATGGACAGGTCTGTATTTTTTAAGAGGATACAGGCCTGACGTATCCTGTAGTCCAGCAGGTAATTTTGGATAGACACTCCGGCGAAGGACTTGAAAATCCGGTGCAGGTAGGAACGGTTGATGTTTAAGTAATCGGCGATATCCTGGATGGTGACAGGGTCGCAGTAGTGGTCCTCGATGTATCTCAGTGCCTCTTCAACATAGTTTGATTTTTTTTCGTTCACAGCAAGCTGGCTGCCTGGAAATTTGCCGGCCAGAAGAAACAGGTATTCATACATAATGCTGTTCATGATTAAATCCCGGTTCAGGGGCAGTTTATCAGCCTCTGCCATTTTTTCATGGCAGGCTTTCAACTGTTCGTCTTGTCCGTAGTGAATTACCAGCGTTTCCGGAAAAGAGGTTCGCTCCAGATAACCTTTTACCTTGATTCCCTGCATCCCAATCCAGGTGTAACTCCATGGAGTATGAATATCCGCCTCGTAGTAAATCAGTTCGCCGGGGCAGATGAGAAAGGCATCACCTGCTTTCAGGCGAAAAAGTTTTCCTCTGGCCTTGTAGATTCCTGTGCCGCCAAGAATATAGTGAATCAGGTAGCCGTTGCGCATAATAGGGCCATAACTGTGGCCGGGAGTACAGTTTTCGAAGCCACAGGTGTAAATCATGGCATCAATGTTTCGGAAAAAATCATTAGAAAAATTATAGTCCAGCATGGGCAGTTTTTATCCTCCTGTGTATCATAGGGGCTCTTGGTAGTTCTGGCCAACGCATATGCGGCAGCTCAGGGTACAGCAGAGGTCACAACGCTCCATATCTTTGGGATGGGAGTGGAGCTGGTAGGATTCCAGGGCGGTATTATCGTGGCGCTGCTTATGGGGGTTGTTACAGCGAAACTGGATATCTTTTTTGAGAAAAAGGTACCGGAGGTGATTCGGCTTTTGGTATCTCCCCTTCTTACTACATTGGTGGGAGCGCTGCTTCTGTTCACCATCATCGGTCCGGCAGGGCGCGGGCTTTCTTCCGGAATCACCAACGGTTTGGTATGGATGACGCAGAATCTGGGGGTGTTTGGATATGCGGTTTTCTCAGGACTTCAGCAGCTGGTGGTTATCACCGGACTCCACCATATTTTTGGAGCCATCGAGGCACAGCTTTTGGCAGATACAGGAAGGAACTTTATTAACCCGTTGATGTCTGTGGCGATTATTGCACAGGGCGGTGCGGTTCTTGGGTATCTGCTTATGCACAGAGATAATACGAAAACCAGAGAGCTTTGTATCCCCAGTTTTATTTCTGTACTGTTTGGAATCACGGAACCGGCGTTATTTGGTATCAATTTGAGATATCGTTTTCCGATTATCGGCGGATGTATCGGCGGCGCGTTAGGCGGAATGGTAGTATATTTTACCAATCTTGCGGCAGTGGGATTCGGAACTACGGTTCTTCCGGGAATTGCCCTGGCAGATCCGGCAGGCAATGGATATGTGAATTATGTGATTGCTCACGGCGTTGCCATCTGCGGCGGATTTATTATGACTTTGGTATTGGGAAAGTTTATGGATAAGACTCCGGCTGAGGCTTCCGGAACACAAGGTGCAGATGCCGGCGTACAGGAAGGAACAAATGTGCAGGCAGATATTAACGCAGAAACAGGAGCACAGGCAGCAGGCCAGGAGGAAGTCTTCTATGGTTATGCAAAGGGCCGGCTGATAAAAATGGAAGAGGTAAGCGATGCTACTTTCGCCAGCAAGTTATTGGGAGACGGAGTTGCGGTTCTTCCGAAGGAAGGCAAGGTTTATGCGCCTGCAGACGGTACGGTTGTCAGTGTGTTTGATACAAAACATGCAGTAGGCTTTTTAACCAGCTGCGGAACAGAATTATTTATTCATATCGGTGTGGATACCGTAAATCTTAAGGGGAAATATTTTACTGCTCATGTCGGAAATGGGGATACGGTGAAAAAAGGCCAGCTGTTAATTGAATTTGATAAAGAAAATATCGAGAAAGCCGGATATGATACGGTGATTCCAATGATATTTACTAATTTTCCGCCGGAGAAGACACTGGAATTGTCTGCACCCGGAGAGATGAATCTGGACGCACCGGCAGCTATTGTGAAGGGAAGGGCATGAAGAAAAAACTGATTTTTTTAGATATTGACGGAACATTAATCTTTGCCATGGCGCCGCCGTCCGTTCTTGCCAGGGAGGCCGTAAGCAAGGCAAGAGCCAATGGACATAAGGTATTTCTCTGTACAGGGAGAAATATGCCGGTGATTGGAAAGGAAATTCTGGATTTAGGGTTTGATGGGATTATAGCCAGTGCAGGAAGTCATGTGGAGGTGAATGGAAATATACTTTTTGACAGTCTTTTGCCGGAAGATGTGATACAGGAGTGCCTTTCTGTATTTCATGAACACAGAATGTACTGCAGGATAGAGACTCCTGAAGGAATCTATACGGACCCTCAGATGGAACTTCTTCTGAAGACAGCAAAACCGGATAAGGGGAATTCGGAACTGGTTCGTATGCAGAAGGAGTTGGAATTGGGAATCCATATGCAGCCATACGAAAATTATCCTGGCAAAGGGGCCTATAAGATATGCTTCACCAGCACAACACTGGAGGATATTGAAGAGACCAAAAAATATCTGGCAGACCGGTTTGATTATGTTGTCCACGCATACAGGGACAGTACGACTTGTTTTAATGGGGAAATTATTCCCAAAGGAATCCATAAAGGGAAAGGGATGGAAATCCTGTGCCAATATTATGGGGCTGACTTGAAAGATACGGTGGCATTTGGCGACAGTATGAATGACAGCGGGATGATGACGACGGCAGGTATCCGTGTTGTCATGGGAAATGCCTGTGATGAACTGAAAGAAATGGCGGATGTAGTCTGTGAATGCGTCTGGGATGATGGAGTTTATCATGAATTTAAGCGGATGGGTTTTTTGAGTTAGTTGCTGGTCTGTACAAAAATTATGTTTTTTGCTATAATACTCCTATATTATACAGGAGGTATGTTATGAGAAAGGATGTATTGAAGAACACGGCCATAGTATTGGCACTTACCCTGTCATTAGCGGGGTGCAGTACAGGGAAAGAAAGCAGTTCATCAGCCACAAGTGCGGTGGAGACGACAGAGGAGACTACCAGGGAGACTACCAGGGAGACTACCACGGAGGCAGAGGAGGAAACGTATTCTCCGGAGGAGATGGATCTAATCAAGTATAATTACTATGTTGATTTGAACAATGATATTGTTGAGGTTCTGGACTCTATTGGTTACTATTTTGAAGTGGTGGATTATACGGAGGAATTTTCCCTGCTGCCGGATACAGGGCTTACATATGGATATCGGGTGTATGGCCAGAATACGGATATTCTTGATGACTGTCTGTATCTTGCGGACATGGAGCCATCTTACGGTGAGTTGGACGATTTGATTAAGAAGATGGCGGATCCTTTAAGAAATGTTATGGAGACCTTCTCAAATATCAGCAGAAGCAATGACTATGCGGATAATCAATACCAGAAGGCAAAAGAATACCATGCGATTATCTATGCATCGGCAGATACGGTTGCTGACCTTGGTTACCAGTATATGAATGCCATTGCCGAGATGGGAGAGGCAAAGATGGCTGAGGAAGAAGAGAAGATGAAGGAGGAAGGAAGGCTAATCATTTACAATGCCAGCCGAGCCATATCGATCGGAAAAGAGGTTTTGAATGAGATGGCAAGACAGGGAGTAAACGATGAGAATCTGACGGAATTAGATCTGACAGAAATCCGGAGACTTCATGATGAACTGGTAGCGGTTGTGGCTGACTTTGATGCCGCCGCGGCAGATAATGACCAGATGATTAAAGAGTCCCTCTCCAACTCCAGGCCTTTTGACGGACTTTATGAGTCCCTGATTCAGGCATTGGAGTGGATGATAAAGCAGGTAGAGAGCGGACAGCCTGTGGATTTGAGCCATTCCGGCGCTCCTCTTGGTTCTGCAGGGCATTTTTCTGAAACTTTAAGTAAATGTATTGAGCGGTATAACAGTGTATTTGGCGGTTGATGCTCATCCGGAACTCATGTACGAAATTGAATGAAACTTAAGGCGCTTTAAAGGGCTTGCAGGACAGGCTTTTTAAAGCGCCTTTTATTTTTAAAAATTTTTATTTTCAAGTGAAACTTTTTTGGGCTTTTCTTCGTCTAATAGGTAGAATGAAGCAAAGGAGATGAACTGCAATGGAAGAGTTAGTAAAACAGGCACAGAAAGGGGATGCGGATGCATTTACGGAATTGATGCAGTGTCAGATGCAGAAGATGTACAAGACGGCCAGAGCTATGCTGCGGAATGATGAGGATGCGGCAGATGCCATATCGGACACGATTCTTGCCTGTTGGGAGAAGATAGGACAGGTCAGAGAAGTACAATTTTTTAAAACGTGGATGACAAAAATCCTGATTAACAAATGCAATGACATTTTAAGGCAGTACAAGCAGGAAGGTGCGGCAAAAGAGGTAAGTGACAATGTTTATTTTTCAGAGCGGTACGAAAATATTGAATGGCTGGAGACATTGAAAAGCCTGGATGAAAAATACAGGCTGGTGATGGTTCTCTACTATGTGGACGGATTGGATACAGCTGAAATCAGTGAGATTTTGAAAATGCCTGCGGCTACGGTGCGGACAAGGCTGGCAAGGGGAAGGAAGCAGATAACGAATATTTACAGGATAGAACCGGAAAGGAGGGCGAAATAATGAGAGAACAGGAGATTGAGATGCTGCAAAGTGAGGTTATAATTCCGGAAATTGTGCAGAGAAAGGCAAATCTGGCCTTTAGGCAGATACAGGAGGAAAGTAGAGAGAAGGAGAGAGTGATTTCTTACAGAAGGGCAAGGAACAGAAAGTTTTTGGTGGCAGTGGCGGCGGCTGCAGGAATCATGGGAGCCATCACTGCGTGTACAGCAGTATATCTTCACTGGAGCAGAGGACTGGAGGCAGAACTTCATGTGTCGGAGGAGGAGAAACGGTATCTGGAGGATATAAAGATTGCGGCTCCGGCAGGAGAGAATAGCGGTGTCACCTCTGCGGGAGTGACAGTGACGCCGATTCAGAGCATTGTTGACAGCAAATTTGCATTTTTATCTTTTAAAATTGAGGGATATGATTTGGAAGAGGGGAAAGAGCCCTGCTTTGAGAATATCGGAATCACTGTGGACGGTAGTGCTGATTTTTCCTGGTCCGCCAGCTTCTATGATGGGCTGACAACGGATGAAATGGGGAGGGTTGCCTGCCAGGATGGCACTCCTGTACAGGATTTGCCGGAGGGAGTTCCTGTGGAGCAGTATGTGGCGGAGGATGGAACCATGGAATATGATGTCTTTATGATAGCGAATGTGGAAGAGGGGATTTTTATTGACGCTCCTGTTCATGTGGTGTTTGAAAATCTGGGAACTGTGCATAAGGCAGAGTTTTTTCCTGATTTGGAGGGACGGTGGGAGTTTGATATAAAGCTTTCCGGTTCGGATAAGGTGCGGCATGTATCGTCAGGTAATGAGATTGGAGACAGCGGGGCTGTAGTAAATTATGCAGATATTTCTCCGATTTCGCTGCAGGTGACTTATGATTTTGAAGCACAGCCGGAGGAGATAGAGGGCGTCGGGAAAGACGGGCAGCCGATTATCAGTACGCTTTATAAGGAACCGCCTGTCCTTACAGGAGTGCGTCTGAAGGACGGAACGCTGCTTGTGGGCATATGCAATGGAGGAATGACATCCTGGGAGGATTTGGAAAAGGGTATTTACAAGGAAACGTTTGCCACCAACAGGGTGATTGACACGGAAGAGGTGGATGCACTTTTGTATCTAAAGCCAGATGGGAATGGGGAAAATATGTTTGCAGAGGAGAATCTGTATATTGTTCCGGTGGAATAGATGTTACAGTTCACGGGGCGGGGAAAAACGGATAAAAACAGGCGTCAAGCTTGCTTGTAAGACTGTTTTTATCCGTTTTTCCACATCGGGCGAACGCTCGATGCTTCTTGTTCGGCTTAAGCCGGACAAGAAGATGCCCCCATGAACAGTAACGAATAGATAAATGATTTTTATTGTGTTTTTCGGATATTTTTGTATAATAGAAGGAGTAAGGCAAATATACAGAAATTAGGAGAAGAAAATCATGAAGCAGGATATGATAGTAATTCTTGATTTAGGAAGTACAGAGAATACCACTATTGCCCGCCAGATTCGGGAATTGGGCGTATACAGCGAGATTCATCCCCATGATATCACCCTGGAGGAACTTAAAAAACTGCAGAATGTAAAGGGAATTGTGTTAAACGGCGGCAAGAACCGTGTGGTAGACGGTAAAACGGTGGATATTTCCCCGGAATTATATGATTGCGGTTATCCGATGATTGCCATTGACCATCCGACGGCAAAGTGTGAGAGACGATTTGAGACACTTCCGGATAAAGAGGCGCTAAAGGAGTTTGTGTTTGATGTTTGCCATGCCGAGGCAAACTGGAATATGAAGAATTTCATTGAGGATCAGGTGGAACTGATTCGGAAGCAAGTGGGGGATAAGAAGGTGCTTCTGGCTCTTTCCGGCGGCGTGGATTCTTCCGTGGTAGCTGCTATGTTGATTAAAGCTATTGGGCAGCAGCTGGTATGTGTTCATGTGAACCATGGCCTGATGAGGAAGAATGAGTCGGAAAGTGTTATTGAGGTATTTAAAAATCAGCTTCATGCTAACCTGATTTATGTAGATGCTACCGAGAGATTTTTAGGAAAGCTGGAGGGAGTTGGGGATCCGGAGAGGAAGAGGAAGATTATCGGCGGAGAATTTATCCGTGTGTTTGAGGAAGAGGCCAGGAAATTGGAGGGGATTGATTTTCTGGGGCAGGGAACCATTTATCCGGATATTATCGAGAGCGGAACGAAGACAGCCAAAATGGTAAAATCCCATCATAATGTAGGCGGTCTGCCAAAGGATTTGAAATTTGAACTGGTGGAGCCGCTGAAACAGCTGTTTAAGGATGAAGTGAGGGCCTGTGGCGTGGAGCTGGGACTTCCGGCTTCCATGGTGTACCGTCAGCCGTTCCCTGGACCGGGACTGGGAGTCCGATGTCTTGGAGCCATTACCAGAGACCGGTTGGAGGCAGTGAGAGAATCCGATGCGATTTTGCGGGAGGAATTTGAGAAGGCCGGGCTGGATAAGAAGGTATGGCAGTATTTCACCGTGGTTCCGGATTTCAAGTCCGTAGGTGTGAAGAACAATGCCAGATGCTTTGATTATATGGTGATTATCCGGGCCATTAATACCATTGATGCTATGAGTGCAACCATTGAGAGAGTGGATTGGGATGTGCTGCAGAGGATTACGGACAGGATACTTAAAGAGGTGGGGAACGTGTGCAGAGTCTGCTATGATATGAGTCCGAAACCGCCGGCTACCATAGAGTTCGAATAGTAAACAGAAAGCCGGGAAGCCGCATAAACAGCGGATTTTCCGGCTTTTGAGATGGGGCGTGATACCTTTTTGATACCTATATAATAGCAAGCCTTTATTAATCCAAGGCTTTTAATAATTTGTCTCTTAAATCTCCGGCATGGCTATATTCTATGTATTCTATACTTCCTAAGTCGCTTATTGAGTTGGTGTTTTTATCTTTGATTATGATAACGGGCTTTCCTAATCCATATACTAAACCTTGTTCCAACATAACATTAGGATTAAGTCCTGATATGTTTATGATTGCCATTTTGCAGGCTTGTATCTGTTGACAAATTTTACACATTATATCTTTATTAGTGATTTCGTTATCTGCCTTATAATGTTCATAGCCTAAAGCATTTAACGCAGGAACAATACCATAATTATAGCTATCTAAGTATTCTGCGGAAAATGGCATGGCGATAAAAATTTTGTTGCGTTGATATTGAGGATTAATAGGACAACCACTGATGTCTAATTTAAAACATTTACGCATTTGATGTGGTGCAATCTTTTTTTCTGCCATTTTTAAGCGATTAGCTTCTATATCAGATTCTAATTTTCTTATTAAATTAGATAAATTGTTTAAGAAGAATTCAATAGTAGTATTTCGGACGGTTTTTTGTGTAGAAGACAAATCATGAGTATTAAATGACATATGGGTAATGTTGAGATTAGCGAGTGCATTATATTTGTCTAATAAATGGTTATATTCAACAATCCATGATTTATAAACATCAGTGTACACATAATCTTTGTTTTTTGAATAGATTTCTACCTTATCATGTAGATTTTTGATTTCGAATGATAGAGCTTGCATATCGTTAAAATTCATTTTATTTCCTCCACATATAGCTGTTATTTTTCTTATCATTCCCTTTTTCATCAACACTACTACTTGTAGCAGGCCAGT
>CAJUPP010000078.1 GCA_910588325.1 uncultured Hungatella sp. | reverse complement strand
GGTAGATATTCAGCTGATGCAGTCCCTTTTAAAGGCGGTAAATGTAGGCACACGTCTGATTTTAGTTGGAGATGTAAACCAGCTCCCCTCCGTGGGACCCGGAAATGTACTGAAGGATATGATTACTTCCGGCTGTTTTAATGTGGTAAGGCTGACCCACATCTTCCGTCAGGCTGCAGAGAGCGACATCATTGTCAACGCCCACAGGATTAATGAGGGAGAGCCGGTAGATCTTGGAAAAAGAAGCCGGGATTTCCTGTTTATCCGCCGCGATAATCCGGATGCGATCATCAGTGCTTCCATCACGTTGATGACAGAAAAGCTGCCAGGATATATCAGCGCCAGTCCATTGGATATTCAGATTATGACTCCTATGCGCAAAGGCGCCCTGGGAGTGGAGCGGCTGAATACTATTTTTCAGTCCTTCTTAAATCCGCCGGATGAGAAAAAGCCGGAGAAAGAACATGGCGGTATCATTTTCCGTCTTGGCGATAAGGTGATGCAGATTAAAAACAATTACCAGATGGAGTGGGAGGTGCGCAACCAATACGGTGTTCCTCTGGATTCTGGTGTGGGAATTTTTAACGGCGACATGGGAGTCATAAAGGAATTAAATGTGTTTGCCGAGAATCTGACCGTGGAATTTGACGATGGGAAGCTGGTGGAGTATACATTCAAACAGTTGGAGGAACTAGAACTGGCCTATGCCATTACCATTCACAAATCTCAGGGAAGCGAGTATCCTGCGGTGATTATCCCTCTTTATAGCGGCCCCCATATGTTGATGACCCGTAACCTGATTTATACGGCTGTCACCAGGGCGAGAACATGTGTCTGTCTGGTAGGTGTGCCGGAGACCTTTTTAAGTATGGCGGCGAATCAGATGGAGCAGAAACGGTATTCGGGACTTAAAGAACGGATTTGTGAAATAGAGCAGGTGTAGTTGGAAGACAGATGTAACGAGTTTTTAAGAAAGGGCATATGCAGAAAAGTATAAAATCATATTTGCGGAAAGCGTCAGATTTTGCAGCGGATGTGTTATTTCCCCGCCGCTGTCCGGTGTGCGGGGAGATCGTGACACCTTTTGGAGAGTTGATCTGCCCTGACTGTGTGGGCAGTCTGTCTCCCATCCGACAGCCTGTGTGCAGGAGATGCGGAAAAGAAGTAGAGAGTGAGCGGATGGAATATTGCTTCGATTGTACGAAGCACTTCAGGACATTTGAACATAATTTTGCATTGTTGAATTACAATGAAACCGCCAGCAGATCCATGTCTGCTGTCAAGTACCGGAATCGGAGAGAGTATCTGGATTTTTACAGTCAGGCCATCTGCCTCCGATATGGAAAGGCATTAAAAAATCTCCGTCCCGATGCCCTGATTCCCATTCCGGTTCATCCCAGCAGAAAGAAAATCAGAGGCTTTAATCAGGCCGAAGTTCTGGCAAAGCATATCAGTGCCAATCTGGAAATCCCGTACTATCCCAATGCATTAAAAAGAACCAAAAAGACAGTGCCTCAAAAGCAGCTGAATCCTTCACAGCGCCTTCATAATCTGGAACAGGCTTTTTCTCCCGGACAGTTGCCGGGAAATGTCCATACGGTTATTTTGGTAGATGATATTTACACCACAGGGAGTACATTAGAAGCTTGTACAAGAGTATTAAAAAGCATGGGGGCAGCCCGGGTGTTTGGGATAACGATTTGTATTGGGGCTAAAGTATAAAATCTTCTCTCATGCAGGCATGGGAATTTACTTGGACAGTTTTGCCGTTACTGTCCCGCAGGCAGCTGCCAGAACAACTCCCAGAACCGCCTGCCAGACGGTCAGAGAAGAAAGCTTTGCAATGACCCCGGTGTTATAAAAAATAGCGAATGGCGATGCGGCAATCAGCCCCAAAATTGCACAGTAGGTCTGAACACCATACCGGTTGAACAAAAACGTAATCAATTTTGCAATCAGAAAAATTCCCAGTAAAACCCCGATTCCAAAAGGAAATAAAAGTGCAGCCCCATGGAAGATTCCTGCCATATCAAATGCTCTCACAGCATCTAAAAAATTTTTAATGGTTTCAATAATACCATAATAATATCCCAAAATCATCATCACCATGGAACCGCTGACACCGGGAACTACCATGGTGGCAGAGGCAATGATGCCTACCAGAAACAAAACGATCAAGGTTGCGGGAGTGATGGAAAAGGTTTGCAGAATCTCTTCCTTGGAATTCAGCATAGGAAGAAATACTGCAATGGAAAACAGTATCAAAAAGGCAAGTACACCGCTGATACCGAAGGAAGAGCGGTGCAATTCTTTTTTCAGGGAATCAATCAATACTGGAAGGCCGCCTAATATCAGGCCGACAAAGGCCATACAGGTGACAAAGGTATGGTGGCTTAAAAGGTATTCGATGGCATAAGTAAACCCTATGATGCCGATACACAGACCGATCGCTATGGGAAACAGCACCTTTAAGCTGTTTTTCCAGTCTTTCAATAAATTGGAAATAGAGGCGATCAATTTATCGTAAATACCCAGAGACACGGCCATAGTACCGCCGCTGACGCCAGGGATGATATTGGCAATGCCGATTAAAACTCCTTTTATAATATCCATTACAAAAGTCATAGACAGAATCCTCTTTTCTAACAATATTTTTCAGCGGAATGTGAAACCTCTGCAGTTTTTGATGGTTTGAAATCCTCAACCACCTGATTCATATTCCCACAAGTCATCTTCCCCTCAGGACAGAAGCCGTTAACATAGCAGCCGGGACCGAAGAAACAAAAAAGCTCAGGGCAGGAATTTCTCAGACACTGCAATATTTCTATAGAAATCTTCCGGATTTCCCACTGTGCACGGCGGCAGGTTCTTAACTGGATGAAATGTTTTAATTCTCTTGCATTGATGGTAGTCATGATATCCATGACATTGCCGCTTAATGCATAATAATAGCTGTATTTCTGCAATACCGGATTTTGACTCATCTGTTTTGTCATAGCATTGGCCTGGTTAAGAACCTGCTGATAGATTTCCGCCATACGGGCATCTGAACGGATTGTGTCAGGAAGGATGAACCTGCTGTGGTTGATATTCCAAATGGAAGGAATGATAATGGACTGCATCCGATGCCGTACGATATGAGTGATGCCGGACAGAGTTACATCGGAAATCAAAAATGAATAGGCCAGTTGTTCCAATTCCCTTGGACGTGGGGATGTAAACAGAGTGCCAATGTCAGGAATGCAATCGGAATCAGGGTGATTCACGGAATATGCAGTATTCAATATGTCCAGAGGCGCAGAGGGAGCGTTTAACAAACGGATGCTTCCGGCCTCCTGGGGTGTGACAAAGGTCGCATAGTCCTGTACCTTAACCATATGATTTGCTGTTTTGGAATCATTGGGGGAGTTCTCATTTGTGCTGTCATATCCCAGATTAGAAAAAACACCAGGCAAAACTTCTTTTGCCTGACGGATAATCTGATCAGCCAAATCCTGCAGTTCAGGAATTCCCTGTCCGCGTCCATAACGGATGGCGGATAGAATCTGAATTAATTCACGGGCATTTAAAGTACAGTAGAAATTGCTGTGGAAAGAATAGGGCAGAAGAAATCTGGCGTCTTCTTTTGGAATTCCGCCATCTAAAAGGGTCTGGTATGCAAAAAAAAGCATATCCATATATTGACAATACTGCTTCCGCTCCTCTTCTTTCAAATCCTCCGGAATATAGTATCCCAGATGGCTGAAATCCACATAACGGCGGGATTTTACCGTGAAAGATGCCAAACGGCATTCAATAAAAAACTGTTCTACAAAGGCAGAGACATCTTTCAAAGCAATTGTAAAAACAGCATGTTCGATGACAGATTTATGGCCGGAGGAAAAAATCTTCTGAATCAGTTCCTGATTCTTTGGATGTTCCTTGGCCTTTTCAAAAATTTCAAGAGCATTGCCTTTGGTGGTTGAGATTCTGGCGGCGCTGGCACAGATTTCCATGCCGTTTAAATTGTAACTGATCAGTTTAGCCTGTAACCCATTGTTCATCATAAAGATACCAACCTTAACTTTATAGTTTCATAGTAAACCTTCATGCGCCCGGCGGCGGACGCACCACCACACATGAAAGTCTGGCGGGCGCACTTGGCATACCTGAATTCATACCGCCTATTCGGCGGTGGAACTTTCATAGTAAATTTGCTGAATTTCATATACTTCAAGCAGTATAACATACATTTTTCTTATTGACAATCTTGAATGTTGCTTTGGAAAACACAAAAAATGAAGCATCATTATCAATGCTTCATCCTGAATCTTCCTATATAAAGCAGATAATGGGAGTCGAACCCACCCCCTCAGCTTGGGAAGCTGATGTACTACCGATATACTATATCTGCATTGCTATGTTATTTAGTATAGCAGAATTTTTTAAAATTGCAAGCAGAAATTTTCGGATTCGTTGATATTTTCTATAGATTACGTTATAATAAACGGACATTGCTGCGGATAAAATGACGTATTCTGGTAAAAAATCGTAAAGGATAAAAGGAGATAATAGAAACGTATGAACATGATTGTAGCTGTAGATAAAAACTGGTCTATTGGAAAGGACGGGCATCTTCTGGTCAGTATACCGGCAGATCAGAAATTATTCAGGGAGGAAACTCTGGGGAAGGTTGTAGTGATGGGGCGAAAGACCCTGGAGAGTCTTCCTGGCGGGCAGCCTCTGTATGGAAGAACCACTATCGTGCTGTCCAGGAACCCGGAGTACAGAGTGAAAGGAGCCGTTGTATGCCACAGTATTGAGGAGGCGTTAAAGGAGATAGATAAATATGAACCGGGGGAAATATTTGTGGCAGGAGGCCAGCAGATTTATGAACAGTTTCTGCCTTACTGCAATACGGTTCATGTGACCCGTATCGATTACCGTTATGAGGCGGATACCTGTTTCCCCGATTTGGACCGGATGGAGGATTGGATGATGGATCTGGAATCAGAGGAAGAAACGTATTTTAATCTTTGCTATACATTTAGGAGATATGTTAGAAAAAATACGTAGGAAAAGATATATAAGAAAAAGGCATGTAAGAAAATCGTAATAGTTCGGTAACAATTTATCTGGCGTAAAACTTGACAAGTTTTGTAAAAGGAATTATCTTTTTATATAGGATTAGAGAATATTTGGAAACTTTGCCGGATGAGGAGAGATAGATGCAAAAAAGCACAGATGAGAGCAAACGCTTAAAGGAACAAAACTATTTTGATAGATGGAGAGGCTTTAGAATATGGAGTATTCCAGCGGTAAAAAAGGGTGTCAGACAGGGCATATGTATTTTTACAGCAGGTTTGATAGCCCTCTCCCAGCCAGTGTCTGTTATGGCTGCCAATACATCCCAGATGGAGAAGGAGAAGCGGGAGGCCCAGCAGAAGCTGGATGAAGCCAATCAGAAGGCCAAGGAGGCAGAAGCCCAAAGGAATGCGGCTCAGGCGCAAGTATCCAGTTTGAATGACGAATTGACGGAGATATTGTCTGAAATCGTTCTTCTGGAAGCGGATATTGCAGATAAAGAGCTGCAGATAGAACAGGCCCAGAAGGATTATGATGAGGCTAAGGCCACAGAAGAAAGACAGTATGAAGCCATGAAAAAGAGAATCAAATATATGTATGAGAAGGGGGATACAGAGTATCTGGACATCCTTCTTAAAGTGAAAAGCATGGCGGACCTTTTGAATAAAAGTGAATACATAACAGAAATATATAACTATGACCGGCGGATGCTGCTGGAATATCAGGAGACCAAGCTTCAGGTTCAGGCATATCAGGAGGAACTGGAGAATGATAAGGCGGACATGGAGGTTATGGAGATTGAGTACAAAGAACAGCAGAGCAATCTTGAGGCAACCATTGCCAGGAAAAGACAGGAAGTAGCCAATTTTGATGAACAGTATGCAAAAGCAAAGCGGGATGCACAAGCTTATGCCAGTACTGTAGCACAGAAGAATGAGCAGATTCGAAAGGCTCAGGATGAGGCCAGAAGGAAGGCTCAGGAGGAAGCCAGACGGCAGGAAGAGGCCAGGAGGCAGCAGGCAAGCGCCAGAAGTTCCGCCTCCTCCCAGGTAAATTCCGGGCCGGGAGTCGCCACAACCAAAACCAGTGCACCTACAAAAAGTTCCGGCGGTACGGCTGCCGGGCGGGCGGTGGCGGATTATGGCCTTCAGTTTGTGGGGAATCCTTATGTATATGGAGGAACCAGCTTAACCAATGGAGCAGACTGTTCTGGATTTGTGCAGAGTGTGTATAAGAACTTTGGGGTTTCCCTTCCCCGTACTTCTACGGAGCAGCGTTCGGCAGGAGTTGGAGTGGATTATGCGGATGCCCAGCCGGGAGATCTTATCTGTTATGCAGGGCATGTAGCGATTTATATCGGGAACGGACAGATTGTCCATGCCAGTACCCCGTCTACAGGAATTAAAGTGGGGAATGCAGCTTACCGGAATATTTTGGCGGTAAGGAGGATCATACAGTAAACCTTCATGCACCCGGCGGCGGACTTTCTTGGTAAATCCCTATGCCTGTCATCAGGTACTGCCATGAGTGAAAGAGGATTTAAAAAGAATATGGAAATGGAGAACGCGAAAAGATGTTAAAGCCCGCAGCTATGTCAAAGGAAGAAAAGTTAAAGCAGATGACAGAAACTCCAGTGGAGAAACTGATTCCCCGTCTGGCAGTCCCCACCATCATAAGCATGCTGGTGACCTCCATCTACAATATGGCCGATACGTTTTTTGTAAGCCAGATAGGAACCAGCGCGTCGGGAGCCGTGGGTGTTATGTTCTCGGCCATGGCGATGATTCAGGCTATTGGTTTTACTTTGGGAATGGGAAGCGGCAATTACATTTCCAGGTCACTGGGAAAAAAGGATGACCAGACGTCAGGGAAAGCGGCAGCTACGGCATTTTACACTGCAGGGTTCATCGGCCTTCTCATAGCAGTATTCGGAACACTGTTTTCCGAACCGTTGGTGTATTTTCTGGGAGCCACAAAAACCATAGCTCCTTTTGCTGAGGATTATGCCAGGTATATTCTTCTTGCGGCGCCGTTTATGATGACTTCCTTTGTTATGAACAACATTCTTCGTGCTCAGGGGAATGCGGTGTTTGCCATGGTGGGTATCACAGCAGGCGGTATCCTTAACATGATATTGGATCCGATTCTGATTTTTGTGTTCCGTATGGGAATTTCCGGGGCAGCCATTGCTACCATGATAAGTCAGATAATCAGTTTCCTGATTTTGCTATACCAGAGCAACATACAGAAGGGATGTATCCGGATACGGCTGTGCAATTTTACGCCTACCTTAGCCATGTATGGGGAGATTCTCCATGCGGGGCTGCCGTCATTCTGCCGTCAGGGACTGGCAAGTGTGGCAGTGGTGGTGTTGAACTATGCTGCCGGTCCTTATGGGGATGCTGCTATTGCAGCTATGTCCATTGTTTCCCGGTTTATGATGTTTGTAAACTCCAGCCTCATCGGTTTCGGACAGGGGTTTCAGCCGGTGTGCGGGTTCAATTTTGGAGCAGAGCGTTATGACAGGGTGTTAAAGGCGTTTTGGTTCTGTGTAAAGGTAGCAGTGGTTATGCTTACCACTTTCGGCATAGCAGCATTTCTGTTCAGTGAACCGATTGTGACGGCATTTCGAAGGGGAGACACTGAGGTTATCCGCATCGGAACCCTGGCTCTTCGCTTGCAGCTTCTGACTATGCCGTTCCAGGCCTGGGTGATTATGGTAAACATGCTGACTCAGTCCATTGGTTATGGCTTTCGGGCTTCCCTGGTTGCCATGGGAAGGCAGGGATTGTTTCTGATTCCGGCCCTTCTTTTGCTACCAAAATTGTTTGGGGTGTTTGGACTTCAGATTGCCCAGCCGGTGGCAGATATGCTCACCTTTGTGCTGGCCACCGGAATCGTTGCAGGTGTGCTGAAAGAATTAAATCATATGGCGAAAAAACAGGCCGGAGCGGATGTGCTGTCAAAAAATGCAATGCCATGATAGCGGAAATGGAGAAGGAGCAATGAGACTGAAAGAATTCATCCATAAAATCACAGCCTTTGTTATGGTAGGTGCCATGACACTTAACATAGGGGGATTCTGTGCCTATGGGGCTCCAGAGTGGCCCTCGGATACAGGGGTTATGGCTGATTTTGGGATTGTTATGGATGTGGATTCCAAGGCAGTGCTGTTCGGACAGCAGATCCATGTTCCATCCCCTCCGGCCAGTATTACAAAATTGCTGACGGCTCTGGTAGTTGTGGAACATGCCTCTATGGATGAAATTGTAGAGTTTTCTCATGATGCGGTCTATAATGTGGAATCGGGAAGCGGCAATAAGATGTCCCTCGAAGAAGGAGACAGACTTTCTGTAGAGGATTGTCTGTATCTTTTGATACTTCAATCCAGCAACCAGGCGGCCAATGCCTTGGCAGAGCATGTAGCAGGCAGCCGGGAAGCATTTGCAGATATGATGAATGACAAGGCCGCCTCCTTGGGATGCCTGGATGGAACTCATTTTACCAATCCCTCCGGGCTGAATGATGATGCTCAGAAGGTAAGCGCCTATGATATGGCATTGATTGCCATAGCGGCTTTTGAAAATGAGAAGGTTTTGGAGATCAGTTCCTCAAAATTTCATGAAATCCCGGCAACTGTCAACAATCCGGAAGGTGTGGGATTTCGGATGGAACACCGGATTCTCATGGCGGATTCCACAGATGGAACCTACTATTGTGAGGGAGCTGCGGCAGGGAAAATCGGATATACGTCTTTGGCCGGCAATACATTGGTTACCTATGCGGTGAGAGACGGCCGCAGGCAGGTCAGTGTCATATTAAAGGGAAGCCAGCCTCAGTATTATATAGACGGAAAGAATCTGCTGAATTTCGGTTTCCGCTCTTTTATCAATGTTGGAATTGCAGAGAATGAAACACTGTTTCAAGGAATAGAGCAGATCGAGATCGGCGGTGTTTCCTATGAGGTGTCGGATCTGGCCATAGAGGAAGAAGGGGTGATAACCCTGCCAAATGGCGGGCAGTTTACGGATGCCAGCCGGAGCTTGGATACGGATATCCCCCAGGATGCGCCGGCAGGTTCTGTTGCCATACTTCAATATACGTACAATGACAGGAAAGTCGGGGCAGCATATATTTACCAGAAAAGCGTGAGGGCGGCGGCCATAGCGGAGGCGGAGAGAGAGAGCAGGGAAGCAGAGGCAGCCACAGCCACAGCCACAGAAGCTTCCTTGGATGAGGATCTTTCTCAGTCCGATGTGGATACCTTGGCGGATCCGACGGTACCAGAACCGCGCAGGAGACTCTTTGAAGGGATGTCTGTTGATTTTGGCGGTATGGGAATCTATATTGCGGCAGTTGTCGGAGTATTGGTTGTAATTGCGGCAGGAGGCCTGTTAATCTGGAGGAAAAGAAAGAAAGAGAGGGAAGCAGCTGCCAGAAGGAGAGAGAGGCGGAGGCAGAGACTTCAGGATATCGGCTACAGTGAGGAAGAATTTGAAAAGCTGATGGAAGAAAGGCGGGGCAGAGGAAGGGAGCATTGAAAATTGTCCTTGGCAGATTATGTTTCTGATGAGAGTTTAACTATATAGAAGGGAAGGTTGCTTTTCACAGAAGCGTTCGCTGTAAGGTGAATGGCGATAAATGATTTGGATGTATGGAAAGCAGAACAGCTGAAAAAAAGAGAATTGAGTGGATTGACTGTGCCAGGGGAATTGCCATTTTGCTTGTGATTGTAGGACATGGTGTGGATGGTTTCCCCAGGGCTTTGATTTTTTCTTTTCATATGCCATTGTTTTTTATTTTAAGCGGAAGGACATCCCGGTACTCGGCGGACACCAGAGAGTGGTTTGAAAAGATGAGAATGTCAGCCAGGCATCTTCTTGTTCCGGCAATCATTGTGTATCTTATGAGAACGACGGTAACCTTATGGCAGACCCCGAAGCTTTTGTGTGACCTTTCTTATTGGAAGGGATTCATCCGTACGTTTTTCTTTGCAAGCGGTGTGGATATTGAGAACAGTGGAATCTTTGGGGGCGTTCAGGTTGGGGCGATGGGGATACCATGGTTCTTTTTTGCATTATTTTTTGGAAGAACTTTGTATGATTATGTGCATATGAAATTCTCCGGAAAATGGCTGGCAGCCGTATGTATGGCAGTGTCTGTGGCGGGGGTTGTTCTGGGAAAAATTCAGTGGATGCCTTTCTCGCTGGATATTGCTCTGGCAGTGATGCCGTTTTTCTGTATGGGAGATTTTTTGAGGAGGGTAAATCTGGAGAAAGTGACATGGAAGATTTTGACGGTTTCCTGTGCCCTGTGGCTGATAACCTTGATGGCAGAGTATCCTGACTGGAATCAGTGGACTTATATGGAATTGGCCTGGAGACGGTACCCTCTGTATCCGCTTTGCTATGTTACAGCGGCAGCAGGCAGCCTGTTCTGGTGTGAGGTAAGTATCCTGGCGCTCAGGCTGGGGAGGCCAGCCAGTCTGTTTCTGTTTTTGGGAAAAAATTCCATGTACATGTTGTGCGTTCATATGATGGATTATCTCTGGCAGCCTTTTTGCTATGCAAGCGGTCCTGCATTTATTTCGTTAATGAAAAAAATGATGGTTGATTTTCTTGTTTTTCTTGCAGTGATGGCAGTGCGAAACAAAAGAAGCAGCTGAAAAGGGCGTCTGAATAATTTTTTGAAATTGGGGAAGACTTGATATCGGAGCTGTAACCTGAGATTTTGCACATGTTTAAAAGTCAGGAGGTCTTTTTATGAACAAAATGTTAGATGGTATAGCGCTTACAATCGGTATCATAGGGGCCGTAAACTGGGGGCTTATCGGATTTTTCGGATTTAACCTGGTAGAGTTTATTTTCAGAAATGTCTGGTTGTCACGAATCATTTATGCGGTCGTAGGCTTGTGTGGTCTTTATCTGCTGACATTCTATGGAAAAACCGGAGAAGCCGTGGGAAGAACCAGAGCCTGACAGGGCCGGTATTGGTGTTGTGTAGAGAAAGGTGTAAAGTTCTTATTAAAAAGGGAGCTTTACACCTTTTTATGTCCGGGTTATCTTTTCTCAAAAACAGTCGATGATACCCTCAGTGGACAGGATACGCTTATTTCCCTGTCCGTTGAGAATAGTAAGACTACATGATTGAGCACTCTCGGAAACTCCCCTGCACCCGTCTTTGCGGCTGATTTTCCGCCAGAAGCGCCCTGGGCACAAAGGGTTTCCGAGACCGCTTAGATTGTCAGATGGAGGCTTCTATGGATTCTTATTTTATCAGACGTCTGGCCTTGTTTTTTACTTTTTGGACATTGACGTTACTTTTATCTGCATGTGGTTATTCTCGTGAAGAAAAACAGAGAATGAAGAATATCGAAAAGCTGGGCAGGGAAAATGCGGTAAATTATGTGAAAGAAAAATATGGCTTTACACCTGAGACGGACAAGGTTCAAATCTGCACCAGTCGTGAAGATGGGGATCCGCTTCCCTGGGCTAATGGATATGTGCTGGTGTCCATGAGGGATGGGGATAAAGACTTTAAGGTTCACATCAGCGGAGAGAAGCACACGCTGGAAGCTGAGGATGATTACCAGCATGACCTTATTATGGAAGATGCCAGGGAGTATTTGGAGGACATGCTGGGGTATGAGATTTATGACATCTATATGGAGTATAAGGAGGGGAAGGATTCAGCTTCGGAATGTCATGAGGGTTACTTCCTGGAAGATTTTTATGAGGCGGGAAGCTTTGAGAAACTGCTGAAACGGTGTGAGGTAAATCTTAGAATTGACGACTGCATCAATCAGGATTTTACCGATTGGAAGAAGGAACATGAGGGTACTGCCGCATGGTTTGAGAACTGTGCAAATGAGTATGATGTGAAGGCGATTTTGATTTCTTATAAAAGTGTTGAAGACTATGAGAAGGGGTATAGTCATACATATGCCAGAGGCGGGCTTCTTGATTTTGCTATAGAGAAGGATGGACTGTATATCTGTTCCTATGCTGCTTTTGGTGGGAAAGAAACGCAGGTATGCCGCTTTGAACGGCAGGAGTGCGAGGGAATGATTTTTTGCTGCATAGACAAGGCTGACGGCAATGACCTGCAGATTACTGACGGACAAGAACTATGGCTGGATTTGGGAGAAATGAAAGAGGAGCGCCCTTCTGCGGTGTATTCTGTGGATAAGGAGGAGCCTGGGGAGATTGTTGTGTATATACCTGTGGAACGATATGGGAGGGGCGTGTCTGTGTTTATCCAGCATTTTTATGATGGAAGATGGTGGCAGTATGAAGAGGATACTCATTTGACAACAGATAAGCAGTATATGATTGTAACATCTGTGGGATATCCTGACAGCAGTTTTGATTTTGCGGTTTTCAAATAGGATATAGCAGATGATTCACCGTGCATATTTTCCAGATTTATAGTCACAATGCGTTGCGGAAAGAATAGATTAGATGTAATATATTATAAAATCCATTTGCTGGCAGAACAGATATAAGGAGAGTGTGAATATGAATCTGGAAATGATAGATGCAGGGGTATTGTCCCTTCTGCCTCCGCTGATTGCAATTACTTTGGCTTTCATCAGCAAGGAGGTATATTCTTCCCTGTTTGTAGGACTGTTGACAGGGATGTGTGTATACGTTTTTTCTACGGGAGGAACGGTTTTACAGGTAGTTACATATGCTTTTGACATGATCGCGGCGAAGATTGGGGAAAATGGATATATGATTATTTTCCTGGTTCTTTTGGGTTCTCTGGTGGTTATCGTCACCAGGTCCGGAGGTTCCAATGCCTATGGACAGTGGGCCGGGAAACGGATCAAGAGTAAAGTCGGTGCAAAGCTTGCAACTGCAGTACTGGGGCTTCTGATTTTTGTGGATGACGGGTTTAACTGTCTTACCGTGGGAACGGTTATGCGTCCCATTACCGATAAATGCAAGATTTCCAGAGAAAAACTGGCGTATCTGCTGGATGCTACGGCGGCTCCCATCTGTATTATCGCACCGATTTCCAGCTGGGCGGTAGCCGTAGCGTCAGAGGTGGAGGAAGCCGGCGGATTGAATGCATTTATCCGGACAATTCCCTATAATCTGTATGCGATTCTGACGATTGTGATGGTATTTTTCTTAAGTGTAACGGACTTTGATTTCGGACCTATGAAAAAAGCGGAGGAAGTCCGGTTTGGAGAGCCTATGGATGAACAAAAGGAAGAGGCTGCGGCAAAAAAGGGTACGGTAGCGGATCTGGTGGCGCCGCTTCTTACACTGATCGTCTGTTCGATTTTGGGAATGGCTTATGTGGGCGGCTATTTTGACGGACGATCCTTTGCGGAGGCTATCGGAGAGAATCCTACGGCGGGCCTTACTCTTGGAACGTTTGCAGCACTGGTTGTTGCTATGGTTTTGTATATTCCGCGGGGGCTGATGAGTCTGCAGGTATTTATGACAGGGGTGATTGACGGTATCAAAACCATGATTCCGGCATTGATGATTCTGATTCTGGCATGGTCCCTTGGCGGAGTGTGCCGGGAGATGATAGGAACCGGACTGTTTGTCAGCCATTTTGTGACAACCGCCAACCTTTCGCTTAAACTTCTGCCTGCTATTGTGTTTGCTGTGGCGGCATTCCTGTCTTTTTCTATGGGGACGGCATGGGGAACGTTCGGTATTCTGCTACCCATTGTATCCATGATCTGTGTGGGAACGGAAGGCGCCGCCGTACTGATTCCGGCATTGGGAGCGACCCTGGCTGGTTCTGTGTATGGAGATCATTGTTCCCCCATTTCCGATACGACGATTCTGGCATCTACCGGGGCACAGTGTGAGCATCTTCGGCATGTGGAAACACAGCTGCCTTATGCGACTGTGGTGGCGGCTGTATGTTTTGCCGGCTATCTGGTGGCCGGGTTTACCCACAATCCCTGGATTACAATGGCGGTATCTGTTTTACTGCTGTTTCTTATGTTTGGCGTGTTTCTTTATATGGATAAGAGAAAAGAGAAGGATAAATTGATGGGGTGAGATTTATTGGCATCAACAATGAAAGATGGGGGTGCAGACAGCAGGAAGTATCCGACGATCACCTGCTGTCTGAATGGTTATAGGTTCTTATAGGAAATATAAAAAAAGATTGAAAAAAGATTGACGTTTTTCTAAGCATATGTTATAGTTATTGAGCGAATGGAAGAATATAGGTCTTTTTTTTATGCTCAAATTTCTAACAGGCATGAAAAGAAAATCTAAAAAGCACAACAGCGAAATTTTAAGTGGAGGTGGAAGTCGTGCGCACAAGAATTACACTGGCATGTACGGAATGCAAACAACGTAATTACAACATGACGAAGGACAAAAAGACCCATCCTGACAGAATGGAAACAAAGAAGTATTGCAGATTCTGCAAACGGCATACTATGCACAAAGAAACAAAGTAATCAGGTTGAGTAAAGGACGTGAATTTATGGGAGAGACAACGGGCAAGGAAAAGACTGCAAAGAAGAAAAGTTTTTATAAAGGCTTAAAAGCCGAGTTCAACAAAATCATCTGGCCTAATAGGGAGACCGTGGGAAAGCAGACGATAGCAGTCGTCGCATGCTCCATTGCTCTGGGTTTGATCATTGCGCTCCTGGACCTGGTTATGAAGTTTGGTCTCAGTTTCATTCTATAACAGGGAAGTGCACGGATGTGCACGCAGGTCAGCAGCCAGCGGCTGGTGACATGATATAAGTAAGGGCAAAGGTGAATCGTATGGCAGAAGCAAACTGGTATGTGGTCCATACCTATTCAGGCTATGAGAACAAAGTAAAAGTCGATATTGAGAAAACCATTGAAAACAGAAATCTCCAGGATCAGATACTGGAAGTATCCGTTCCGATGCAGGCTGTGGTGGAGATTAAGAATGGAGTAGAAAAAGCGGCAGACAAGAAGATGTTTCCTGGTTATGTGCTGATTCATATGATCATGAACGACGATACTTGGTATGTGGTACGCAACACCCGTGGCGTTACCGGTTTTGTAGGTCCGGGTTCCAAGCCGGTTCCCCTGACAGAGGCGGAGATGGAGGGACTTGGATTTACAATACAGGATGTAGTCGTAGACTTTGAATTGGGAGATACCGTAGTCGTGACTTCCGGTGCATGGAAGGATACCGTTGGTGCCATCAAGTCCATCAACGAAGGGAAAAAGACCATCACCATCAATGTCGAGATGTTTGGCCGTGAGACACCGGTTGAACTGGCATTCACTGAAGTGAAGAAGATGTAACAAGAAGGAACAAGTGGGAGGGACATCCCCCGACATTACCACAAAATTTAGGAGGTGCCTAATTATGGCAAAGAAAGTAACAGGTTATATTAAATTGCA
>CAJUPP010000077.1 GCA_910588325.1 uncultured Hungatella sp. | reverse complement strand
TTTAACGCTTGCTGAACTGCGGAGCGCGACGAGCCGCTTTGAGGCCGTACTTCTTTCTCTCTTTCATTCTCGGATCTCTGGTCAGGAATCCGGCTTTCTTTAAAATCGGACGATACTCCGCATCTGCCTGAAGAAGAGCACGGGAAATACCATGACGAATCGCTCCTGCCTGGCCTGTGAAACCGCCGCCGCGTACATTAACCAGTACATCAAACTTATCAACCGTTTCTGTCGCTACCATCGGCTGACGAACTACAACCTTTAAGGTCTCCAGTCCTAAATACTCATCAATATCTCTTTTATTAATTGTAATTTTACCGGTACCCGGTACTAAATATACTCTAGCGATTGATTTTTTCCTTCTGCCTGTTCCGTAATATCTTGTGTTAGCCATTCTATTTTCCTCCTTTCAGTCCCCTCTATTAAAACTTGAATTCTAAAACTTCTGGTTTCTGGGCTGCATGCTCATGCTCTGGTCCAGCATATACATGAAGTTTCTTCATCATATCATTTCCTAAAGGTCCCTTGGGAAGCATCCCCTTCACTGCCAACTTAACAACCTTCTCCGGCTTCTTAGCCATCATCTCGCGAAGTGTCGTCTCTTTCATGCCGCCTACATATGCGGAATGACGATAGTAAATCTTCTGATCCAGCTTTTTGCCGGTAACCTTCACCTTCTCAGCATTTACAATAATCACATAATCACCGCAGTCCATATGAGGTGTAAAAATCGGTTTATTCTTTCCTCTTAAAACTTTTGCCACTTCTGAAGCCAAACGTCCTAATGTATATCCTGTAGCATCTACTACGTACCATTTTCTCTCAATCGTCGATGGACTAGCCATAAAACTTTTCATTGGTTACCCTCCTGTGATATTCTCTGATTTTCAATAATTAATGCTTTTCAATATATTGTAAAATGCTATTCCGGGGCTTTGGCAAAAGCATTTTCACGCAATGTCACATTTACACATTATATAACACACATTCTGGTGTGTCAACCTCTTTTTCCCAGAAAAGTTGCAAAAAAATTACGTCTTTCTTTCATCCTTTGCCATGTACCAAATAACAGGCCCATCTGTTAATATACAGCCGGCCCTCTTCTGCAACGCTTCTGTCAAAGCCTCCATATCTTCTGTCTGTTCTTTAAACCGATAATATCCATAATCCTTTTCCGGTTCAATTCTCCCTGATTGTTTCCTGTCGCATACGTACACATACCATGCGCCATTACGTACGGCCTGATGGGTCACCCGCGTCAGCAGCCGGTCAAAATCTTCCTCTGCGCACCGTTCAATAATAACATAGGCTTTCTTTTTTTCCGGAATATCCTCCTGAAATAAATGGTAACACCATTCTTCATTCTCCCCGGTAATTACAGGCCTTAATTCCGTCTCATATTCCATGCTGATCAAGGTCAGTCCCCGCGCCGGAGCCGTAGGTCCGGCCGCCTGGCGGTTCCGGGCTTTCAGAATCTCCTTCACGTGTTCCGGCGGATAGATCCCCATCCCTACCTTCATCAATGTCCCTGCAATAATCCGTACCATATTATACAGGAATCCGCTTCCACTGATGCGGATCGTAATCACATCTCCCTGCTTTTCCACAGTCAGTCCGTACACGGTCCGCACGGTTTCTTCCGCCTGCCCTCTTACCGTGCAGAAGCTTCTAAAGTCATGTTCCCCAATCAAATAAGAAGCTCCCTGCCTCATCTTCTCCAAATCCAACGAAAAGTAACAGAAATGGGAATACAGACGCCTGGTAGGCATGGCAACCTTTCGATTCAGAATCCGATATTCATAGGTCTTGACACAGTTCTGTTTTCTCGGATGCCAGGTCAAATCCACCTGGTCGGAACTTAAAACCCGTATATCGTCCGGAAGCCGTTGATTCAACGCAAAACAGATTTTATCTGCCGGCATCCGGTTCATTGTATCGAACACCGCCACATTTCCCTCTGCATGAACGCCGGAATCAGTTCTGCTGGCTCCTATGACGGCAATGGGTTCTTTTAACAGCTGGGACAGCGCCTGATTTAACACCTCTTCAATGGTAACCCCGTTGGGCTGCAATTGCCATCCGCAGTAATTGGTTCCGTCATAAGCCAGAATCAGTCGAACTCGTTTCATTCCCATTCCTTCTCCAAATTCATCACTTTAATCACATAACTGTTTCTATTCCACTGCTGTCATAAAGCCACTTTCATTCCAATAATACCTGCCATATAAACTCCATAGAAAAGATAAGCCATCCGATCCCGCCTTTCATATTTTAAAGGCTTCATCTTCGTCCTTCCTTCTCCTCCCCGATAGCATCTGGCCTCCATAGCCATGGCCAGATCTGTGGCCCGCCTGAACGCAGAGATAAACAATGGAACCAGAAGAGGAACCATGCTTTTGGCCTTCTGAATCAGATTACCGCTTTCAAAATCCGCTCCCCTGGCCATCTGGGCTTTCATAATCTTATCGGTCTCCTCCACCAAAATCGGTATAAACCGCAGGGCGATAGACATCATCATGGAAATCTCATGAACCGGCACATGTACCACTTTCAAAACCCCTAAGCTTTTCTCCAGTCCGTCTGTCAGCTGGTTAGGAGTCGTCGTCAAGGTCATGATAGAAGAGCCAATCACCAGATAAATCAGCCGCAGCCCCATGAAACAGGCAATCCGCAGTCCCTCCCTGGTAATCTTCAGAAATCCCAGCCGAAACAATTCCTCCCCGTCTGTCAAAAATAAATTAAAACTAACACTGATTAACAGTAGAAATACGATGGCCTTCAATCCCCGCACCATAAAGGAAAAGGGCACTTTAGACATCCGGATACAAAACACTAAAAATGCGGTAGCCAAAACATAGGCCCACAAACTGTCTGCCAAAAATAACGATATAATGAACACCATAGTTCCAAACAGTTTTGTCCTTGGATCCATCCGATGAAGCACAGAATCTACCGGATAATACTGTCCCAATGTAATATCTCTAATCATGTCATCCTCCAATGAAACGGCATCATTTTCCCAGAAGCCTTAAGATTGCGTCTCTGGCCTCTTCCACCGTGGTAATATCCCCTTCAATCGGAATCCCCTGTTCTTTCAAAGCATGGCTTATATACGTCACCTGAGGGGCTGCCAGGCCCATGGCCTCCAATTCCTTATAATGCTCAAATACTTCTTTGGGAGTTCCGTCAAACGTCTTTTCCCCATGATTCATCACCATCAGCCTGTCTGCATATCTGGCAATGTCCTCCATGCTGTGGGATACCAGAATAATCGTCATCCCCTGTTTGCTGTGAAGCTCCTTGATCTGATCCAAAATCTCATCCCTGCCACGGGGATCCAGGCCTGCTGTCGGCTCATCCAGAATCAGTACCTCCGGCCGCATCGCCAGAACACCGGCTATGGCTACTCTCCGCTTCTGTCCTCCTGACAGTTCAAATGGAGACTGTTCCCAATACTTTTCCTTTAATCCTACCAGATTCAGCGCTTCTCTGGCCCTCTCTTTGATTTCTTCCTCATTCAGTCCTAAATTTCTGGGTCCATAGCACACATCTGAAAACACATCGATCTCAAACAGCTGATGCTCCGGATACTGAAACACCAGCCCTACTTTGCTCCTCAACTGTTTCAGACTGTACCCTTCGCTGTAGATATCCGTTCCGTTAAACCAAATCGTTCCGCTGGAAGGACGGATGAGGCCATTTAAATGCTGAATCAACGTAGATTTTCCGGAACCTGTATGTCCAATAAGCCCCACAAACTGATTGTCAGGAATCTCGAAACTGACATCTTTCAGCGCATGCTGTTCAAATGCTGTTCCCTGACCGTAAATGTAGTTTAAACCTTCCACTTTAATTGCCATTGCTTTTCTCCTGTTTCCTCAAAATGGGCATCAGATTGTCCAGGAATTCCTGCTGGGACAGAATTCCCTCCGGCAGGTCAACTCCTGCCTTGCGAAGTTCATATGCCAGTTCTGTCACCTGAGGTACATCCAGGCGGTATGCCTTCAGCTGGTCAACCTTGGAAAATATCTCTCTGGGAGTCCCATCCATCACTAATTTTCCGTCATCCATGACAATCACCCGGTCCGCCTGAATCACTTCCTCCATATAGTGGGTGATTAACAGCACAGTGATTCCTTCCTGTTTATTCAGCTCCCTCACAGTCCGGATCACTTCTTTCCGCCCGTTGGGATCCAGCATTGCCGTAGGCTCATCCAGGACAATACACTCCGGCCTCATAGCCATGACCCCGGCTATGGCCACCCTCTGCTTCTGTCCCCCGGACAGCTTGTTAGGAGATTTGTGGCGATAAGCAGTCATGCCCACTGCCTTTAAGCTGTCATCCACCCGCTTCCATATCTCTTCTGTAGGGATCCCTATATTTTCCGGGCCGAAGCCCACATCCTCTTCCACCACATTGCCGATAATCTGGTTGTCAGGATTCTGAAACACCATACCTGCTTTTTTGCGGATCTCCCAAATAGAGTCTTCATCTGCCGTATTCATGCCCGAAACCCAGACCGTTCCTTCTGTAGGCGTCAGGATACCATTAATCTGCTTGGCAAACGTAGATTTTCCGGAACCGTTATGTCCTAAAACGGCAACAAAGCTTCCTTTTTCTATCTCTATATCCAGATTATCGATGGCTCTGTCTACTTCCTCTATATTTTCTTCCTCATCTCTTCTGATATAATCATAAATCAACTTGCTTGCTTTTACGATATTCATAATGGCCTTTCTTTTTAAGTATCTTTCAGTGCCGGTACTGTCTTGAGATAATTACGGTGAAGGCAGTACAGGTCTATGTTTTCCAATTTTAGATGAATTCTTTCCATTAGTCAAGCATTTCATCATATGGAAAGAGCACAGACAAGTGCTGCCCTGCGCTGATACATTGTTTCTGAACAATCGCGCAGAGCAGCACTGTGGCTGCGCTCACAGTTTTCATCCATCTTCTGATTCTGTTACCGTTACTGTTTTCTTATGGTTCTTCCTTACTTCACCATTAGGCCTTTTTCATTCAACTGATATCCTTCCACTATTGTATTGGCTAACATCTTTCCGTCAGCATCCATATAATACCATTCTCCCGGAGCTGTCTCTACCCAGCCAATTTTCATGTCGCCGCTGACACCAAGATAATACCAGTTTTCTCCTGACTGAAGCCATCCCGTCTTCATCTTACCGTCTCCGTCAAGATAATACTGCTTATCTCCCACCTGGATCCAACCGGTCTGAACATAACCTTCCGCATTAAAGTAATACCAGTCTCCCTGAATCATCTCCCATCCATTGGCGCAATACGTTCTGTCTTCCTTCTGATACTTCTTACCTGTGCTGTATACCCTCCAGCGTCCACTGGTAGTCCCCAGCCAATCCACATACAATTCTTCTGAAAACAGCCACTCCCCGGCCCGGTAATTCCTCTGGCTATCCGTAGGTATGGCCCTTACAGCAAATGTATAAACCTGGTTATTCTCCATGTATTCTGACAAATCCACCTTCGCCGCCTTCACACAAACCCGCTTTATACGGGTATCTCCACGGTATAAAAGTACCTCATATTCTTTTGCCTTTTCTACCTTTTTCCAGTGAGCGACTCCATCATGGTTTCCACCCCAATATGCTTCCTCCGAAATAGAAAAATAGTAGGGTTCCGCAGCCAATGCGGAAAAAACCAGAAACATATTTATCAAAATTGTAAGAACCAGAAGCCTGCATGGCCAGGCTTTTCTCTTCCTTTTACACATATCCCCATTACCTTCTTATAAATTCATCTGTTCCATACGCCATTGGCATCTACATAGAACGTATCAATCACCGTGTTTACTGCTTTGTAGCCGGACCCCGGGTAGAAATAGTACCAATTTCCATCTGCCTGGTACCAGCCTTCCGCCATAATTCCATCCGGTTTCAGATAATAGGTCTGACCGCCGGTCACCAGCCATCCGGTTCTCATAGCGCCTTCCACGCCGCCGTCTTCCACACGGTTCATATAATACCATTGGTTTCCGGCCTTGATCCACCCGGAATACATGGCCCCGCTGTCCAACAGATAGTAAGTCAGCCCATTTTTATTCTGCCAGCCAGTCAGCATTCTTCCTGAAGCATCAAACAGATACCATTTATCGTTTACCTTCAACCAGGAATTTCTCTGATAAGATCCATCCGGATATCGGTAATACCAGGTGTTCCCGTCTAAAACCCAGCCCACACTGCCTGCGCTTACTCCGCTGTTCTCTGTCTGCCCGCTTCCATTAGACACATTTTCCGAATCAATATACAACTCGTCTGATTCCAGCCAGCCGCTTCTTGTTCCATACTTTTTTTCTGCTTCTGTATATGGAACGGTTCGCACCTTATAAGTGTAAGTTCCTGCTTTTGTCATATACGGATAAAAATTATAGGATGTTCCTCTGTAACTTTCCAGCTTTTTTATGACAGAGCTGCCCCGGTACAGATACACATCATAATACCCTGAGGTAATGGTTCTGGAATACTCGTCATCATCTATATCCACATTCCACTTGGCTCTTCCTAACATTGAATATGTCCAGGTTGCCTCCGTAGGTGTAGGATATTCACCCTTGATTCCGTTTAAGTTCACCACAACTTCTAATTCCCTGCTGGACCGTCTTCTGACACTGGCAAGTGTTCCTCCCTTGATATTAACATTACTGGAGCTATAGGTTCCCTGAAATGCGTAGTTGCTGTCATTTACATAAAGGTACAAACGCATCTTAGGCTGCTGTCCAACACTCATATACTGAGTTGTGGAAGTAACCCATTCCGCCTCACGAACATAATATTTTGTTGAGTTGGTCGCCGCATAAGTACCATCACGCGTCTCCGTCGAATCATCAACAAGATCTATATGCTCCGGCAGATGATTCCCAACTGCCGTATCTGTCCCTACTCTGACAGACACAGAAGTAATACTTTTTGTTGCTGCCAATGCCGCATCTGGTTTCAGGCTTATGAGCAGGCAGACAAACAACATCAGACACCAAACTCTCTTCCATCTTTTCGCCATCATCATTCCTCCATACAAATTAGACCTTCTGCCTCGCTTTTTCTATAAATTTATTATAAACTTTCCCATATTTACCGTCAACTTACGATATTCTTTCTTTTCCTTAACACCTTTTGTCTTTCTGTTAAATAAAAACCACGGCTGCGTGAGTCACCTCATACATTACCGTGGTTTTCTTACAATTCTATTATACTAATTCAAGCAACACTTCCATAGCGCCGTCACCTTTGCGCTGTCCGATCTTCACGATTCTGGTATAGCCGCCGTTTCTGTTTGCATACTTTGGTGCAATCTCATCAAACAGCTTTGCCGGAAGATCAACTGCTTTGGTATTCCTCTTTCTTCCTGCCGGTGTGGAAGGAACTTCCGTAACATCATAGAGAACTTTAAGCATCTGCCTTCTTGCATGAAGTCTGGATGGCTTATCTTTCTTGATTTCCTTCTCTACTTCGTCATATACGGTAACTTTCTTGCCGTCTACAACTTCTTTCACTCTCTTGCCGTCTTTGTCCTTACGCGGAACCTTAGCAGTAACCTTTACAGTCTCAAAGTTGTCTTTCTCTCTTACTGCCATAGCAATCAGGCCCTCTGCAAATTTACGAACCTCTTTTGCTCTTGCCTCAGTGGTAATGATCTTACCATTATAAATAAGAGCCGTTACCTGATTTCTGATCAATGCTTTTCTCTGGCTGGAAGTCTTTCCCAGCTTTCTATATTTTGTATACTTTGACATTGGTTTTACTCCTCCATATTCCGTGGAGTGCAGCTTCATGCCCATCGGTCTTACTGTGCCGCATCATCCTTTTATAAGAATACCCGCTTCCTGCGTCATCGGCCTTACGGAACCGGGCACACCGGTACTGCGCTGCAGCACTGGCTATTCATCACTTGGGTTTAACTGCAGTCCCAACTCTTTTAATTTAGCCAAAACCTCTTCCAGAGATTTCCGTCCAAGATTACGAACCTTCATCATATCCTCAGAGGTACGGTTGCACAACTCTTCTACTGTATTGATTCCGGCTCTCTTGAGACAATTGTATGAACGGACAGATAATTCCAGTTCATCAATGTTCATCTCCAGTACTTTTTCTTTATCATTATCTTCCTTTTCTACCATAACCTCAGCAGTCTTGGCATTCTCAGAAAGATCAATGAACAGATTCAAATGTTCGCTGAGAACTTTAGCTGCAAGGCTAACTGCTTCATCTGGTGCCAGGGTACCATCGGTGTACACATCCAAAGTCAGTTTATCGAAATCCGTAATCTGACCTACACGAGTATTCTCCACAGACATATTTACACGTTCTACCGGCGTGTAGATAGAATCTACGGCAATCACACCAATCGGAAGATCTTCATTCTTATTCTTATCTGCACTGACATAGCCACGGCCTTTGGTGATGGTTAACTCCATATAGAATTTACTGTCTGTACCACCACTCAAGGTAGCAATCACCTGATCCGGATTAAGAATCTCAATATCCGGATCCGCCTGAATATCAGCACCGGTAATAACACCCTCGCCTTCAAATTCAATATAAGCAGTTTTAATCTCATTGCTGTCGCTGCTGTTCTTGATTGCCAAACTTTTAATGTTCATGATGATTTCAGTCACATCTTCCTTTACACCCGGAATAGAACTGAACTCATGCAAAACGCCGTCGATTTTCACCTGACTGACTGCCGCTCCCGGCAGGGAAGAGAGCATGATTCTCCTCAGGGAATTACCCAGGGTTGTGCCGTAGCCTCTTTCAAGTGGCTCTACTACAAACTTACCGTATTTTCTGTCTTCTGAAATCTCTGCGATCTCAATGTTTGGTTTTTCGAAATCGAACACTTTAGCCCCTCCTTTTGGGTATAATATATCGAGGCTTTTATACTCAAAATCTATTATTTGGAGTACAACTCGACGATAAGCATTTCATTTACTGGAACATCAATCTCGTCTCTTGTTGGCATCTCTTTCACAGTACCGCGCAGATTCTCCTGGTCAACATCCAGCCACGCCGGCACCATTCTTCCTGCTGTAACTTCCAAAGCGTCTTTGTATCTCTGGGAACCTTTGCACTTTTCCTTTACTTCAATCACATCTCCAGCCTTCACCAGGTAGGACGGGATGTTCACGCACTTTCCGTTAACCAGAATGTGCTTGTGATCTACGATCTGTCTGGTCTCTCTTCTGGTACGTCCGAATCCCATACGGAATACAACGTTGTCCAATCTTCTCTCTAAAAGAATCATCAGATTCTCACCAGCCTGGCCGCCCATTCTCTCAGCCTTGGCATAGTAATTTCTGAAGGGTTTCTCCAGAACACCATAGATAAATTTGGCTTTCTGTTTTTCCTTTAACTGAAGTCCATACTCGCTTACTTTTCTGTTGGCTCTTTTTAATTCTCTCTTTGATTTCTTATCTATTCCTAAATAAATCGGGTCCAATCCAAGGGATCTACATCTTTTAAGAACAGGAACTTTATCAACTGCCACTTTTCGTACCTCCTAATTAAACTCTTCTACGTTTTGGCGGACGACATCCGTTATGTGGAACTGGTGTCACATCCTTAATACTAGTTACTTCAATACCGCATGCAGAAAGTGCACGGATTGCTGCCTCACGTCCTGAGCCAGGTCCTTTAACCATAACGTCTACAGATTTTAAACCATGTACGATTGCTGCCTTCGCAGCAGTCTCTGCTGCCATCTGTGCTGCATATGGAGTAGATTTCCTTGAACCTCTAAATCCCAGACCACCAGCACTTGCCCATGATAAAGCATTCCCCTGTGTATCCGTTAACGTCACGATTGTGTTGTTAAAGGAGGACTGGATATGTGCCTGTCCGCGTTCAACGTTTTTCTTTACGCGCTTTTTTGTCACTTTTTTTGCAGTGGACTTATTTTTAGCCATCTTAAACTAACCTACTTTCTTCCAAATTGCTCGAATCCTGTTTCCTGTTATTAAAACATGCAACGTGATTCTAGTTTCTGTGTTATCAATAGTGAAAATGATGAAGTTCTTTTCGCTGTCGCTCAAAGAACGGCTTTCGCACTAAACTCATGAAAGACCTCGTTAAGTGCTCAATGCCAATGTCACTTCTTCTTGTTCGCTACAGTTTTACGCGGACCTTTACGGGTTCTTGCATTGGTCTTTGTCTTCTGGCCGCGAACCGGCAGGCTCTTTCTATGACGGATTCCACGATAGCATCCGATCTCCTGAAGTCTCTTGATATTCATAGCAATCTCTCTTCGAAGATCACCTTCTACCATCTGAGTCTCAGAAATCACTGCTGCAATCTTCTTCACCTCGTCATCGGTTAAATCCTTTACACGAGTATCAGGATTTACGCCGGCCTCTGCAAGAATGCGGTTTGAACTTGATCTGCCGATACCATAGATGTAAGTCAGACCGATCTCAACACGTTTCTCTCTTGGTAAATCAACACCTGAAATACGAGCCATGTGTGTAGTACACCTCCTGTAAAATTTGTTCCTTAACCTTGTCTCTGTTTGTGCTTCGGGTTCTCACAGATTACTCTGATGCTGCCCTTACGCTTGATGATTTTGCATTTTTCGCAAATCGGTTTTACTGATGACCTAACCTTCACAGCAATTCTCCTTTCATTACAAACACACCCGTCCGGGTGTATCCGCTTCTATACCTAAAGTATGCACTTTTGGGCAAAGTTCACCTGGTACTTCAACAAAGTCGCTAAAGCATTATACCATCTTTTCCCTAGGAACGCAAGCATTTTCTTACTTATCTCTCCAAATAATCCGTCCTTTGGACAAATCATAGGGTGAAAGCTCAATGGTTACTTTATCGCCCGGCAAAATCTTAATATAATTCATACGCAGCTTGCCGCTGATATGCGCCAGAACCTGATGGCCATTCTCCAACTCTACCTGGAACATGGCATTGGGCAGCTTTTCCACTACGATACCTTCAATTTCAATTACATCTGCCTTTGACATATGGTCTTACCTCCTTAGACTTGACTTTCTCTCTTGTAACATCGAATCAATCTTCTGATTTCCTCGTCTGCCAGTTTCTCTTTATGATCCAGATCTGTATAAATGACCTGTATATGTTTTCTATTTTTACGTTTTGGCTCTCCTGCTGACCGCCCCTTTCCGTCCGCCAGAAAAACATATTCTTCGTCTTCCCGGATTATGACAAATATTTCGCCTTTGTCATGTCCGGCCAGAGATTTTGCCAGAGCGCCGATTCCGTCTGCCTTCATGCCCTTCATATCAACTACTCCATTTCCATAGTCTTCTGTCCTGCTTCATTATCTGGCAGAGATAATATTTCAGGGCCTTCTTCACATATCAGAACCGTATTTTCATAATGTGCTGATAAGGAACCATCTTCTGTTACAACAGTCCAGTCATCGTCCAGCCAGCAGACATCCAGACGTCCTTCATTAATCATCGGCTCTATAGCCAACGTCATTCCTGTACGCAGCTTCATACCCTTTCTTCTCTGGGCAAAATTAGGCACCTCCGGGTCTTCATGAAGATGTTCCCCGATTCCATGCCCTACCAAATCCCGGACAACACCGTATCCAAACTTTTCCGCATATGCCTGAATCGCAGAGGAAATGTCGTTGAGATGATTTCCAGGTTTTGCATATTTTATACCTTCAAAGAAACATTGTTTTGTCACTTCTATTAGTTTTTTTGCTTCCGGACTGATCCGTCCGATTCCATGGGTTCTGGCCGCATCGGAGTGATAACCTTTATAGATAACCCCTGCATCCAGGCTGACAATATCACCTTCCCGCAAAATTCTCTTTTTGCTGGGAATCCCATGAACAACCTCGTCGTTCACCGACACACAGATAGAAGCCGGATATCCATTATAATTTTTAAAAGAAGGAATACAGCCGTAACTTCGGATAATCTCATCTCCCAAGCGGTTTATCTCCCAGGTAGACATTCCCTCCTTAAGTTCCTTTCCCAATTCCTCATGAGTCCAGGCCAGGATCTTGCCGGCCTCCCGCATCAGTTCAATTTCCCGTTCTGATTTGATTGTGACCGCCATGATTACTCTGCCCCTAATACCTTGACAATACTCTTGAAAACGTCTTCCATGTTCTGTGTTCCATCTACTTCTACCAAGACGCCTGCCTTCTTATAGTAATCAATCAGTGGCTGAGTCTGCTGATGGTATACATCCAGACGTTTCTTTACGGTCTCCGGCTTATCATCCTCTCTTAACACCAGATTCTGTCCGCAGATATTGCAGACATTTTCTGTCTTAGGCGGATTAAATGCCACATGATATGTAGCTCCGCAATTTAAGCAGGCACGACGTCCAGACATACGGCCGATAATATTATCATCAGGAACATCCACATTCACTGCATAATCAACGGCTGTTCCCATATCAGACAATGCTTTTGTCAGGCTCTCTGCCTGAGGAATTGTTCTCGGGAAACCATCCAGTACATATCCTCCTGCACAATCCGGCTCTTTAATGCGGTCCATCAACATGCCTATGGTGATTTCATCCGGAACCAGCATTCCCTGATCCATGAAACTTTTTGCCTTCATTCCCAACTCTGTTTGGCTCTTTATATTGGCACGGAAAATATCTCCGGTGGAAATATGAGGAATCTGATATTTTTTCGCAATCATTTTGGCCTGAGTGCCTTTTCCTGCGCCAGGTGCACCTAACATAATAAGCTTCATACTCTTCTCCTTTCTACAATGCATAATTCTCTGTAAGGCAAAAGAAAGGGCGCGAATGCCCTTTCTTCTGCAGTGCATTAATCGTTCAGGAATCCTTTGTAATTACGCACAAGCATCTGTGATTCAATCGCCTTAATCGTCTCCAGAATAACACCTACAATAATAATCAAAGAAGTACCTGCAAAGGATAAATTGCCGATATTAAACAGACCGGAAACAATAATCGGAACAATACTGACAACAATCAATCCACAGGCTCCGATAAAGACAATATAATTTAAAATATTGTTCAGATAATCAGAGGTTGGCTTACCGGGACGGATACCCGGAATAAAGCCGCCCTGCTTTTTAATATTATTGGCAACTTCCAGCGGGTTAAAGGTGATAGAAGTATAAAAATATGCAAATACCACGATCAACACAAGATAAATCACAAGTCCGATAGAGTATACCGGCTGATCCGGCCTGAACCAGGAAGCAGAACTTAACATTCTTAAGATCTTACCGCCAAAGGTAGAATAATCAACCTGGAAAAACTGTGCGATCATAACCGGAGTGGACATAATGGAGGAAGCAAAAATCACCGGAATAACACCAGCCGTATTGATCTTCAACGGAATGACGGAGGATTGTCCTCCTACCATTCGTCTTCCCTGCATCTTCTGGGAATACTGTACCGGAATCCGTCTTTCACCATCCTGCAGGACGATAACAAAAACTACCATGGCTCCGACAACAGCCAGAATAATGATTGCGGTTACAATCTTTACCGGAATATTCCCTCTGCTTAAGAATCTGGTATAAAGGGTATTGATATCATTGGGAAGGCTGGAAATAATGTTAAACAGCAGGACAATGGAGATACCATTTCCCACACCGTTTTCCGTAATTCTCTCGCCAATCCACATAAGCAGGGCACTGCCTGCTGTCATAGTGGCAACTGCCACAATAACACTGAGCGCATTGAACTCTTTAAGAAGTCCCTGACCGCCGAATCCTACGGCCATAGCCACTGACTCGATCAATGCCAGAGCCACCGTAAGATAACGGGTATACTCAGCAATTTTTCTTCTTCCGTCTTCGCCGTCCCGCTGCATTTCCTCCAATTTGGGAATCGCAATGGTCATCAGCTGCATAATAATGGAAGAAGTAATATAAGGGGTAATGCTCAGAGCAAAGACTGACATACTGGTGAACGAGCCACCAGTCATGGAATTGAAAAAATTAAATGCATCTCCGCTCTGTTGCGCAAAAAAGTCTGCAAAATAATTTGTGTTAACTCCAGGAATCGGCAGTTGGGACCCGAAGCGAATTACCACCAGCATCATAAAGGTGTACAGCAGCTTTTTTCGGATGTCCTTAATACGTAACGCGTCTCGGAGTGTTTTTAGCATACTAGATCACCTCACAGGTTCCGCCGGCTGCTTCAATCTTGGCCTTTGCGCCCTCGCTGAATGCATCAACTTTAACCGTAAGTTTCTTGGTTAAATCACCGTCGCCAAGAATCTTAACACCGTCTCTCGGGTTCTTAACAATACCAATTTCCATTAAAGATTCTACAGTTACCACTGCATCGTTATCGAATCTCTCTAATGCACTTACGTTAATACTAACGATCTCTTTGGTGTTGCGGTTCGTGAAGCCCCTCTTCGGAAGACGTCTGTATAATGGCATCTGGCCGCCTTCGAATCCTGGTCTTGGAGCGCCGGAACGTGCTTTCTGGCCCTTATGACCTTTACCAGCAGTCTTTCCATTACCTGAACCATGGCCGCGGCCTCTTCTGAAGCTGTCGCTGTGTTTGGAACCCTGAGCTGGCTTTAAATTTGATAAATCCATATCTGCACCTCCTTGTCTCGATATTAAACTTCTTCTACTTTTACTAAATGTTTTACATGCCAAATCATACCTCTGACTGCTTCATTGTCAGGCATTTCAACGGTTTTGTTCAATTTTCTTAAGCCCAAAGCCTCCACGGTGGCTCTCTGTTTAGGAACCGCACCGATTGGGGATTTGACTAAAGTGATTTTTAATTTTTCAGCCATTTTTTCGTCCTCCTTAGCCTACAACTTCTTCTACGGATTTACCGCGAAGTCTTGCCACTTCCTCCGGAGTCTTCATCTGGCACAATCCGTTTAAGGTAGCCAGAACAACATTGGTCTTGTTATTGGAACCTAAAGATTTGGTACGGATATTCTTGATACCTGCCAGCTCAACTACGGCACGGGCCGGACCGCCGGCGATAATACCGGTACCTTCAGGAGCCCTCTTAAGCAGTACGGTTGCGCTGCCGAACTTGCCAAGGAAATCATGAGGGATACTCTTGTTCTCATCTACCGGAATCTCTACCAGATTCTTCATAGCAGCTTCTTTTCCTTTGCGGATTGCCTCCGGAACCTCCCCTGCTTTACCAAGGCCTGCACCTACGTGTCCATTTCCATCACCTACTACTACTAAAGCAGAGAATCTCATGGTACGTCCACCTTTTACAGTCTTAGACACACGCTTGATAGCAACTACTCTGTCATTTAATTCCAACTGACTTGCGTCAATGATTGTACGCTTCATGCTGTATTCTCCTCTCTACTAGAATTTCAGACCAGCCTCACGGGCTGCCTCTGCCAGTGCCTGAATCTTACCTTGATATATAAATCCGCCTCTATCAAAGACAACAGTTTCAATTCCCTTCTCCAGAGCTCTCTTTGCGATCAATGTACCAACATATGCCGCCGCATCAACGTCGTTGGTATGTTCCAGTTCAGCCCTTGCAGTTTTCTCTACTGTTGAAGCTGCAGCTAAAGTATTGCCAACTGTATCGTCAATAATTTGAGCATACATATGATTATTGCTTCTAAACACAGCCAGACGCGGTCTCTCGGCCGTACCGGAAAGATGATTGCGTAATCTGCGGTGCTTTTTTGCGCGAACTTCGCTTCTTGACTTCTTACTAACCATTTTTACACTCTCCTTAATTATTTCTTACCAGTCTTACCAACTTTACG
>CAJUPP010000076.1 GCA_910588325.1 uncultured Hungatella sp. | reverse complement strand
CGATTATTGTGGGGGCAGGACACCGTTCTTTGTTGTACAGCCAATATGCCTTAAACCACCCGGAGGAATTCCAGATTGTGGGGGTGGCGGACCCGGATCCCCTGCGCCGTTCAAAGGCGGCTAAGATGTTTGACATTCCAAAGGAGCGCTGCTTCGGGAGCGCAATGGAACTGGTAAAGGAGCCGAAGCTGGCGGATGCGGTTATCAACGGAACCATGGATAACCAGCATGTGGAAACGGCAGTCCCGCTGCTGCAGAAAGACTATGATATGCTGCTGGAGAAACCTTTTGCCATCAATGAGGATGAGATGTGGAGGCTGTACAAAGCGGCAAAGGAAACAGGCCGCAGGGTGATGATCTGCCATGTGCTGCGGTATGCGCCTTTCTACAGGGCTGTTAAGGAGGCAGTGATGGCAGGAGAAATCGGCGATATCATCAACATATATGCTACGGAACATGTCAGCTACCACCATCTTTCAGCCGCCTATGTGCGGGGGAAATGGAACAACTGTAAAAAGTGCGGCGCCACCATGCTTTTAGCCAAGTGCTGTCATGATCTGGACATCCTGATCTGGCTGAAAAGCGGGATTGCGCCCCGGCATGTGGCAAGCTTCGGCAGTGATTTTGGCTTTACAGCAGATAAAAGGCCCAAGGGGGCGGGAAGCCGCTGCCTGACAGACTGTCCTGTGGAGAGGGAGTGTGACTATTCCGCCAGGAAGCTTTGCATCGATCATCCCGACCGCTGGGGGTTCTATGTGTGGGACAGCCTGGCGCATCTGGAAAAGCCTTCCATAGAGGAGAAAATAAAATCTCTTTCCACAGACAATCCTTACGGCCTGTGTGCGTGGAACTGCGGACATGAGAATGTGGATCATCAATCAGTGATGCTGAATTTTGCAGACGGGTCAACTGCTACGCTGAATATGGTGGGCGGCGCAGCGAAGGCGGAGCGGAATCTGCATATTGTAGGTACAAAGGGTGAGCTGAAAGGCGTATTTGATGACTCTTTTTATGACCTGCGAAGAATCGATCACCAGGCAGAACGGGGATGGAGCGAAAAGAGGATTGACTTAGGGATCGGAGGCGATAAAAGCGGACTGACAGGGTCTCACGGGGGAGGCGATCTGCGGCTGGTGGAGGATTTTGTTCATGTGCTTCAGGGGGAGCAGCCGTCCATATCCTATACCGGTATTGAGGATTCCATTCACGGACATCTGGCGGTGTTTTTGGCTGACCGGGCAAGGGAGACTTTGCAGGTGCAGGAATTTCCGGCAGTTATGGGTTAGTGACAATAGGAGCACCGACATAAATGAAACACGGAGTGGCTGCTGTTAATCGTTACAATTCTTCCATTTTGATGTATACTGAGAGAGTTAGTAAACTAAAAAGCAGTACAGAAACAGTGCAGGAGATTCTGCATTGCAGAGTACGGAAGGTATGGGACGGGTGGGGGATGACACAAAAGAGAGAGGTCAGAATTGAAGGAATAGATTATACGGTTGTCATATCGGACGAAAAGGAGGCTCTTCTGGCGGCGAAAAGGGCCGGGAGAGCCGTCATTGGACTGCAGGACAGGGAGGGCCTTGATCTGTGGCCGGCCTCCTATGTGGCGGAATCCCTGAAAGACATAGATGCAGCCTATCTGGAACAGGTGGTGAGAAGGCATGCGGGGCTGCCGTGGCGGATAGGGGAGACGAGGCGTCTGTTGATTCGGGAGTTTCAGGTGGAGGATGCAGGACAGGTTCCCAGGGAAGAGACAGATACACAGGAGGACGCTGTCTTCTATACAGAGGAAAGTCTTTCACGGTATATTCGCTGCCAGTATAGTTTCTATGAATACGGTTTATGGGCAGTGGTGGAGAAAGAGACAGGAAGACTGGCAGGGAAGGCAGGTATCGTCCGGACAAGCTATGGAAAGGAGCCATGGGAGGCAGAGGCGGCAGGAAACGATGGGAAAACGGAGGGACAGGCCGGGGGAGAACGGGAGATGCAGACAGGTGAAGACCTGCTTTACATCGAAATCGGATACCACATTTTCCATCCGTACCGCCGCAGAGGCTATGCTGCAGAAGCCTTAAGGAAAATCGTGGAGCTGGTGAAGGAAAAGGCCCGGACGCCGGTCTGCATCTATGCAAAAATCGATGCCTCCAACAAGGCATCGATCCGTGTGGCAGAAGCTTCCGGTTTTTCTGTTATTGCTCAAAAATGTATCGGAGCAGGGCAATGGCTGTATCTGTGTTCTGACTGTTGGAGATGAATCCGCAGTATGCCGGTTCCAGAGAAATCCCCATGTTTTCTGTAAAAGCAGTCCGGCTGATATCCACGGCAAAAGCGGCGGTCTGGCCATCTTCCGTGGTTCCGTAACAGAGACGGTCCTTTAGAAGCGCTAAAAGGTCTTCCGGGAGAATCTGTTCCAAATCCCCATAGCCGTTCATGGTGGAGTAGCGGTCAAAATTTTCCTTGTCGGTAATCAGGATATCCAGTTCTTTGCTGGCAATCATGGCGGAGATTTTCGCCATGGAAGCGTAGCTGAACTCGGATACCACATCGCCGTAGGTGATGTAGATGGATTCTGCGTTAACCTCCTGTTTTTTCCCAAAGCCCATATGATCGTGGAAGTCCCGGGTCAGGACATCGTAATTCATCTCGCTGTTTGACTGGTTGTTGATAATGATACAGTAAAGGGAATTTTCTATGGTGCTGTTGTAAATAGAAGTTCCGATGATGCAGAGGATAAAAATAATGCCGATGACAACAGCGATATGAAACTTATAGTACTCCCAGATATACCAGAGCTTATCCTGAAAAGACATATGTTTCAGTTTTTCCCGTTCTACGGCGGCTTCGTTCTTGATTTCTTCCTTTAAAGACATGTAATCTCTCCATTCTTATGTGAGTTAGTAACCGCATAAGCGCATTCTATCACACTATGAGACGGTTTTCAATTTTTTATATTATTAATTTTCTATGAAATGTGCAGGATAAATTGATTTTTTTCTTCTCTTCCGATATAATAAATAGATATGAAAAAGTAGACTTAAGAAAAGAGGTTTTTCTATGCTGTCAGGCTTATTTAATTACGACAACCCAATATGGCGCTTTATCGGTAAATTCTGGGATCTGCTTATTGTACATATCCTGTGGTTTATCTGCTGCATTCCCATCATAACGGTGGGAGCTTCCACCACGGCTTTGTACTATGTGACCCTTAGACTGGTCCGCGACGACGACGGATACACCATCCGGTCCTTTTTTAAGTCCTTTAAGGAGAATTTTAAGCAGGCTACAGGCATCTGGATGATTTTTCTTGTAACCGGCCTGATTCTGGGATTTGATCTGTATTTTATGGCCACAGTATTTACCACCCCCTCTGTGTGGCGGACAGCCCTGGTTACCATATTTCTGGCGATGCTGGTTATCTGGACAGCTATGATTACCTATGTGTTTCCACTGCAGAGCCGTTTTTACAATACGGTGAAGAAGACGATTTTCAACGCGTTTTTTATGTCTATCCGCCATATTTTCCACACCATAGGCATGGTGGCTATTGATGTGGGACTGATTTTCCTGACGCTGACCCTGATCCCTCAGCTGATGCTCTTTGGATTTGCATTGATTGCATTTATAAATTCCTATTTTCTGGAAGCGGTGTTTAAAAAGTATATACCAAAGGATGAGAGGGAGGACGACGGAGAGCTGAGACCGCTGTTTGAGGATGAGGATACGGGAAGCTTCGGGCAGATCGGAACAGAGAATTCCGTGTGGAGTACCAGCAGTTCTTCCAAGAAGGACAGAGATGAGCTTGTCAACAACCGTGGGGAGGAGAAGGCAGAGAACCAGCCTCCCGCAGAAGGATAAACAGGCAGCGGCCCTTGAACCATTCCGGTTTAGGGCCGCTGCCTGTTTTTGTGATTATGCAACAAACTGGTACATCATAATATAGTGGCACAGGCTTCCTCCCATGACAAACAGATGGAAAATCTCATGGGAACCGAAGTTCTGGTGCCTGGAATTGAAGATCGGCAGCTTCAGCGCATAGATGACTCCTCCCACTGTGTAGATGATCCCTCCTGCCAGAAGCCATCCGAAAGCGGTTGACGGCAGGGCGCGGACGATTTTGGTAAATGCCAGGACACATACCCAGCCCATGGCGATGTAGAGAACAGATGAAAACCATTTGGGGCAGGTGATCCAGCAGGCCTTGATGGTGATACCGATGATGGCGATGGACCAGACCAATGCAAGAAGCATCCAGCCGGTGCGGTCTCCCAGGACTACCATGCATACGGGGGTGTAGGTTCCTGCAATGAGGATGAAAATCATCATGTGGTCAATCTTGCGCAGAAGCTTGTTGACCTTTGGAGAGATATCCAGGGTGTGGTAGGTGGTGCTGGCTGCGTAGAGCAGAATCATGCTGATGATAAAAATCGCCAGAGACAGAGAGGTAAGAGAAAAATTTCCTGTGTCATGGTAGGATTTAAGGAGCAGCGGTGTGGCTGCCAGGACAGAGAGGACCATTCCGATGAAATGCGTGATGGCGCTGCCGGGGTCTTTAATGTGAAGCTTTGTCATATGGTTATCCTCCTTTTGAGATATTGATATTGCACAATGTAGTTTTCAATACTACTTGTAGTCTTTTTGTATACTATACATCAGCGAAGAGAAAAATGCAAGAAAAATATAAAATATATCAGGAGAATATGCATGCTAGAAATTTTTTATGAGGACAAGGAGATAATTGTTGTGAAAAAGCCTGTGGGCATGGAGGCTCAGTCTACTCACTCTTTTGCGCCGGATTTGGTCAGTGAGATACGGAAGTATATAAGCAGGTTATCAACAGTGGAGGGTGAATCATATGTGGGAGTTATCCACAGGCTGGATAAGCCGGTTGGGGGAATTATGATCTATGCAAAAACGAAACGGGCGGCTGCAGCTCTCAGCAGACAGGTTCAGGAAGGAAAAATGCAGAAAATGTATATGGCCGTCGTTTGCGGAAGACCTGTGGATAATGTGGATAACTTTGTGGATTATTTGTTGAAAGATAAAGGGAGCAATGTGTCGAAGATTGTGGAAAAGAGGATAAATGGGGCGAAGCGTGCCGAACTTAAGTATGAGGTTATGGGGACTGTGGAGGAGGAGAGGGTGCTTACTCTGGTGAAGGTTTGGCTGATTACAGGGAGACATCATCAGATTCGGGTGCAGTTTGCAGGGCATGGGTATCCTTTGTGGGGGGACAGCAGATATAATCCGGGGTTTGCGGGGAGGAAGGAGCCTATTGGGCTTTCGGCTTGTGGACTTAGGTTTGTGCATCCGGTGACAGAGGAAGAGATGAGGTTTGAGATGGAGCCGGAGGGGGAGATATTTAAGAAGTTTTGTGTCAGATATTTATGAAAAAGTTTTACAAAGAGAAGATTAGCGGTTCCTGTTTCTGGAAATAATAGGAATAGATATGATTTGATGCTGCAGGATAATTGCCGCAGATATTCCAAAAGGTATAGAGAAAGGAGACAGGAGTATGTATAACAATGAGGACAAAGGAAACAGACAGCAGATTCTGCTTAGGAATCAGCATGACATCGTAAATTTTGTGAACAAGATTGAAAAATATCCGTTTCATGCGGATTTATACTGCGGAAGTTGTGTGGTAGACGCTAAATCCCTTTTGGGAGTCATGGGATTCGGCATGGGAAAGGTGATGACCCTTCAGATATACGGAGACGAGGATATCCGTACCCTGCCCGGAATTTCAGAATATGTGGTAACCAAATAACCCAAAACTGACCATAAAATTTCATCAAAATCATTACATAAGATAACCAAAACCGGACATACTGATTATTGTACAAATGAAGTACTAATCAGGAAGCAGATGAGTCCTAGGTTTGTCCGTGTAAGAAACTGAAGATGGAATATAAAGTCGGGGGCCCTTCGGCCCCCTTTCCATTCCCGTAAATCATCATGAAATAATCTTATTTTCCATCCTCCAAAGTCTGGGGGAGATTCCATAGACATTCTTAAATGCCCTGGAAAAATGAAGCTGGCTGGGATATCCTACCGCATTGCTTATATCCCCCACCGACAATTCCGTCATCTTTAGAAGTTCCGCCGCCTTGGTCATACGATAGTGAATCAGGAACTCCTGGGGATTCTTCCCCACGGAATCCTTAAAAATCTTTCCGAAATAACTGCGGTTAAGATTACAGAAAGCAGCGATATCCTCCACGGATATATCATTTTGGAAGTTCTGTTCAATAAAGGACAAAGCCTCCCTGACATAGAAATCCTGCAGCTTTCCGGTCTGCATCCGTTTCTGGTTGGAAGAGGAGCGGGTCAGATAATCTAAAAACAGATAAAGGTGCCCGATGAGATTTAAGGGGGGGAAGTCAGAGTGATTGGAGATATAGAGCATCTCATCTTTCAATTCCTGACTTAAATCTCTGGAATTGGTATGATAAATAGGGGAAGAAACCGATAATCCCGCCAGTTCTAACGCTTCCTTGACTCTGAGACCATCAAATTCCAGCCAGGTATACTCCCATGGATGCTTCTCGTCAGCCGAATAGGAGGTTACCTGCTTGGGGAAAATCATAAAGCCTTCGCCGCTTTTTAACCGGTAGGTGTGACTTTCCCCGTTGAAATCCGTGGAAGTCAGGGTTCCGGTTCCCGAAATAACATAGTGAAACAGATAGTGATTCCTGACATATGGTCCGTAAGAATGAAGAGGAGTACACTGCTCCCACCCATATTGATATAATCCTAGGTCAACGAACCGTTCGTTAGGAAAGACTGAAAACAGCACATTGCTCATAAAGTGCATGCTCCTTCCGTAAGTTTGTTGAAAAATCTGGGGCATATCAAATTAATTTCCGTGAAAATCCACATGTAGCAATGGTATCTTTCACTATTATATACCAAAATGAGAGGTAATTTCAAGATAAGATTAAAAATATAGCATTTTGGCATATGATTTACAAAACCGTTGCATTTACGGTACCATTGACAGATGCTATGATTTGTATTGAAAATAAACCGCGCGGCAGTAACAAAGGCAACAGATATCTGGAATGGTTTCAAGGATTTGGCAGGCAGCGAAAAGACGGCGTGCCGAATCAATCCAACAAGGAGGTAGGAGGTATATGATGCGAAAAACAATGAGAAAGGGAATTGCCTTAGGGTTATCCCTGGGATTGGCGGTTGCTTCCTTAAGCGGATGCCAGGACTCTGGCAGGACAGCAGACGGGAAAGTAAAATTGTCATTCCAGATTTGGGATAACGCCCAGAGAGCCGGTATGCAGGCTATCGTTGATGCTTACATGGCCCAGAATCCTAATGTGGCAATCGAGGTGCAGGTAACAAGCTGGGATGAGTACTGGACGAAGCTGGATGCAGCGGCAGAATCCAATCAGCTTCCGGATATTTTCTGGATGCACACCAACCAGATTTTAAAGTATGCGGATTACGGCATGCTGGCGGAGGTGACCAATCTCTATGATGATGTGGATCCTGATTATTACACAGAGCATTATTCAGAGGTTTCCTTAGACAACGCCAAAGGAAGCGATGGGAAAATCTACGGAGTGCCTAAAGATAAAGATACGGTTTGTCTCGTATATAACAAAGAGATGTTTGATGCGGCAGGGGTTTCCTACCCAGATGAAACCTGGACCTGGGATACGTTATGCGACGCGTCGGCTCAGATCTATGAGAAAACCGGAAAATACGGATATATGGCCTACGGCGACGATCAGTTAGGCTACTGGAATTTCGTGTACCAGGCAGGCGGACATATCCTGAATGAAGATAAAACCAAGGCCGGATTTACCGACCCGGCTACTAAAAAGGGTATGGAATTCTATATCAACCTGCAGAAAGAGCCATGGTGCCCGGATCAGAATTATTTTGCAGAGACCAACCCCGGAACAGCCTTTATCTCCGAGCAGGGAGCCATGTATCTGGAAGGGAACTGGAATCTCATGTCCATGAGAGAGAACAACCAGGAGCTGGAAGGCAAATGGGACGTGGCGGTTCTGCCCATGTGTCCGGATCCGGTAAACGGCGACGGAAGAGCCACCATCTCCAACGGTCTTTGCTATGCCACCGGTGCAAAGGGAAAGAACCTGGAGTACGCTCTTGATTTCCTGAAATTCGCAGGCTCTGAAGAAGGGCAGAGAATCCAGGGCGAGTCAGGCGCCGCTATTCCTGCCTACATAGGTCTGGAGGATACCTGGATCGGAGCATTTGATAAGTTTGACTATGATATGAACGTTGAAAAATGTGTGGAAATGTTCCCCTACGGTGTGCAGAGTGTCAACAATGCAAGCCGGCCTAACTGGAAGACCCAGGTCAATGACTTCCTGTTAAAGATCTACAGCGGAGAGATGACCTTAGACCAGGGCCTGGAGGCAATGCAGAAACAGGTTGACGAAGCCAAAGCACCGTAACAGAAAAAGGAGGGCAAAAAAATGGGAAAGAAACATGTGTTGACAGAGGATGCGAAGTGGGGCTATCTGATGGTAGCGCCTACTATCATCGGACTTATTGTATTGAATGTGTGGCCCTTTATTCAGACAGTGATTTTAAGTTTTTCCACCACACATCCCTTTGGATATTATGAACTTTCAGGAATCGGAAACTATACCCAGATGTTCGGCAACAAGGAATTCTGGAAAGCGACATGGAACTCGATTTACTTTTGTATCCTGACTGTGCCCATTGGAATTTTCTTATCCCTGCTTACCGCAGTGCTTTTAAATGCCAAGGTTGCGGGAAAGACCGCTTATCGTGCCATCTACTTCCTGCCTATGGTTGTGGCTCCCGCAGCGATCGCCATGGTGTGGAAATGGATCTTCAACGCAGAGTACGGTATCATCAACCAGATTATCGGTTCCAAGGTAAACTGGCTGACCAACACCAGCCTGGTGCTGCCGGCCTGTGCGGTTGTGGCAATCTGGAGTTCCATCGGTTATGATGCAGTTTTGCTTTTGTCAGGAATCCAGAACATTTCCAAGAGCTACTATGAAGCAGCCAGCTTAGACGGCGCCACCAAGATTCAGCAGTTTTTCCTGATTACACTGCCTATGGTGTCCCCTACCTTGTTTGTGGTTATGATTATGCGTCTGATGTCTTCCCTGAAGGTATATGACCTGATTTACATGATGATTGATACGGCCAACCCGGCCATAACAAGTGCCCAGTCCCTGATGTATCTGTACTACCGTGAGGCATTCGTGGCAGGCAACAGAGGCTATGCATCTGCCATCGTTGTATGGACCGTGGCTCTGATCGGTATTGTAACTGCCTTCCAGTTCTGGGGACAGAAAAAGTGGGTTAACTACGAAGTATAAGGAGGGAAATTCATGGATTCTTTAGAGAAAAACTACAGAAGAAATAAAATGTTGGTTTATCTGGTTCTTACCGCAGGTGCAGTGCTGATGATTTTCCCGTTTTTGTGGATGGTGCTGACCAGCTTTAAATCTGCCGGTGAAAGCGTGCAGATTCCGCCGACTATCCTGCCCAAGAACTGGCTGGTGGATAACTATAAAAATGCCCTTACCAGCCTTCCTTTTGTGAACCTGTACATTAACACAACACTGCTGATTATTTTCCGTGTTCTGTGTGCGGTGGCATTTTCTTCCGCAGCCGGGTTTGCATTTTCCAAGCTGGAGTTTAAGGGCAAGAATGCGCTGTTTACCATCGTTTTGGTACAGATGATGCTGCCGTCTCAGATTTTTGTTATTCCTCAGTATCAGATGTTAGCCAAGGTGGGACTGACCAATACCATGTTTGCACTGGTGTTCCCCGGTGTGGTAAGTGCTTTCGGAACCTTCTTCCTGCGTCAGTCCTACATGGGAATTCCCGATGAAGTAGGGGAAGCTGCTTATCTGGACGGCTGCAACAAATGGCAGACCTTTACCAAGGTTATGATGCCTCTTACCAAGTCTTCCATGGCGGCTCTTACTATCTTTACCGCAGTGTTCGCCTATGCAGACCTGATGTGGCCGCTGATTGCCAATACAGATCTGAAGAAAATGACCCTGTCAGCAGGACTTTCCACTTTAAGAGGCCAGTTTACCACCAATTATCCGGTTTTGATGGCAGGTTCCGTTCTGGCTATGGTGCCTATGGTAATCCTGTATCTGGTATTCCAGAAGCAGTTTATTGAAGGCATTGCCATGACAGGTGGTAAATAAATCCGGCTTTTTCCGTGACAAAATCAGTGAAAATAACGATTGCAGTATCGGTAAAAATGTGCTATTAAATTAAGATAGTTTTGCAGCTGCTGGACGGGGGCGCATGTGCTTGTGCCAAACGTAAGAGGACGCAGAGCAGAAAGGTTTTCTTGGAGGAAATAGTTATGGCAGTACAATATGAAAAACTATCCGGATTGTTTACGTTGGAAACAGAAAATAGCATGTATCAGATGAAAGTGGATGCATATGGTTTTCTTCTCCATCTGTATTACGGGAAGAAGACAGCAGGGAGTATGGAATATCTTCTGACCTACTATGACAGGGGGTTTTCAGGAAATCCTTATGATGCGGATAGGGACAGAACATATTCCATGGATGCGCTGCCGCAGGAATATCCAATATGGGGGAACGGTGATTATCGTTCCCCATGTTTGGAGGTACGGATGGCAGACGGCAGCTTCGGCAGTGATTTAAGGTATCAGGGATATGAGATTGAGGACGGAAAGTACGGGATTGCCGGCCTTCCGGCAGTGTATGGAGACAGCAGTATAGCTCAGACGTTGAAGATTTTTATGGCGGATGAGAAGAGCGGTCTGGAGATAGTTCTATATTACGGCGTGATACCGGAATATGATGTGATTACCCGTACCGTGAAAGTGGAGAACAGGGGCCGGGAGACGGTACAGCTTGAGAAAGTCTACAGCGCCTGTCTGGATTTTCTGTCAGGAGAGTATGATTGGATTTCATTTTATGGACGCCATGCCATGGAACGGACGGTTCAGAGAACACCGGTGGTTCATGGCTTACAGGTGATTGGAAGCCGCAGGGGAACGTCCAGTCACCAGTATAATCCGTTTTTGATACTGGCGGCCCATGAGGCTACGGAGGACTATGGGGATTGTTATGGGCTTTCTCTTATTTACAGCGGAAGTTTTAAGGGGGAAGTGGAGAAGGACCAGTACAATCAGACCAGGATTTCCATAGGGATTCAGGATGAGCAGTTTTGCTATGAGTTAAAGCCAGGGGAAGTCTTTTATGCACCGGAGGCTGCCATGGCTTTCAGCGGGCAGGGACTGGGGAATCTGTCCCGCCATTATCATAAATTGTACCGGCATCATCTGTGTCGGGGAAAATATAAGAGCGTTCCCAGGCCGGTGCTTATTAACAACTGGGAAGCTACCTATTTTGATTTTACAGGGGATAAGATCTATGAGATTGCCAGACAGGCTAAAGAATTGGGCGTGGAGATGCTGGTTCTGGACGACGGGTGGTTCGGCAAACGGGATACGGACTATTCCGGGCTTGGGGATTGGAAGACCAATGAGAGAAAGCTGGGGGGCACCTTAAAGGATCTGGTGAACCGGATCAACGGTCTGGGCATGAAGTTCGGACTTTGGGTGGAACCGGAGATGGTTTCGGAGGACAGTGAACTGTACCGGGAGCATCCGGACTGGGCGTTTGCCATACCGGGAAGGAAGCCGGTGAGAGGACGTTCCCAGCTGGTGCTGGATTTTTCAAGGCCGGAAGTGGTGGACGGGATTTATAAGCAGATTTCCATGGTTCTTGACAGCGCTAATATTGAGTATATGAAGTGGGATATGAACCGCAGTATTTCGGACGTGTATTCTGCGGTGATGGCGGCGGACAGGCAGGGGGAAGTGCTGTACCGCTATGTGCTGGGACTGTACGATTTTCTGGAGAGGCTGCATGTGAATTATCCGGATCTTCTGGTGGAGGGCTGCAGCGGCGGCGGTGGACGGTTTGATGCCGGGATGCTGTATTATTGCCCTCAGATATGGTGCAGTGATAATACGGATGCTATTGACAGGATTTCTATCCAGTATGGGACGTCTTTCGGGTATCCGGTTTCGGCGGTGGGATCCCATGTGTCTGTGGCGCCCAATCATCAGAACGGAAGGGTTACGCCTATTGATACCAGGGCGGCTGTGGCTATGGCAGGGAGCTTTGGGTATGAGCTGGATCTGTGCAGGCTGACAGAGGAAGAGAAGCAGCAGGTGAAGAGGCAGATTGAGGAGTATCATAAGTACTGGGATGTGATACATAACGGGGATTATTATCGGCTGACTAATCCGATGGAGCAGGATGTGGCGGCATGGCAGTTTGTACGGGAGGATAAGAGGGAGAGTCTGATTCAGGTTGTGATGCAGAATACTCATGGGAATCCGGTTGTGCCTTATGTGAAGGCGGCGGGGCTTGATCCTGAGAAACGGTATCGGGAGGAAGATACCGGGGTGGTTTATACCGGGGCTGCTTTGATGTATGGAGGGATTCCGGTTCCGCAGAGGGCGGGGGAGTATTTGGCTTATAGGATGTATTTGGTTCAGGTGTAGAATGAGATAGTAAGAGGTCGCGGAGGGGACGCTCCGGAACCAGTTCTCTTCCGTTTGCGGGTTTCGGAGCCAGAACCTCTAAGCCTCCGGAAATCTGCTAAAAGCAGGGGCAAAAATCCGAACTCGCTTCGCTCAGACATGCGGATTTTTGCCCCTGACGCAGATTCCCGGAGGCTAAGAGGTTCTAGGACTCCTGCAAATGCAAACGGAAGAGAACTGGTTCCGGAGCTGTTGGCTGCCGGGGCTGAGATGATATTATTGCAGTGTTGCTGTGATATCTGGGGAGCAATTCAGGCTGTTGGCTGCCCGGGCTGAGAAGTATTGTCGATAGATAATTTGGAAGTTGATGGGGCAGTGTGGAAGGAACCATACTTTTAAGTTTGAAGATGGCTTGGAGGCGAATTGCTGTTTGGAGTTTGCTTGCTGGTGTGGGTGGAATGGTGCCGGATGAGGGATAGATAGTTTAAGAGGGAAAGCAGGGTAAAGGAGGCTTATATTTATATGGGGAAGAATGAGGAGATTTATGAGAAGCGGTTTGCCAGGCATTTGGATGAGCTGAAGTGGCTTTATATGGAGCTGTATGATTCGGCGGAGCATTTTGAGGAGCTGCTGGGTATGATGAAGGATATGTACGGGCAGAGGAAGGCGGCTCTTAAGAAGCTGGATCTGGAGAGGGAAGAGAATCCGCAGTGGTTTAAGGGAAATGACATGCTGGGCATGATGATGTATACTGGGCAGTTTGCAGGGAACCTTAAGGGTGTGAAGAAGCATCTGGATTATGTGAAGTCCTGCGGGGTGAATTATCTGCATCTGATGCCTCTTATGGAATCGCCTAAGGGGCGCTCGGACGGCGGGTATGCGGTGGCGGATTTCAGGAAGGTGCAGGAGGAGCTGGGGACGGTGAAGGATCTGGAGGATCTGGCGGCTCAGTGCCATAAGCAGGGGATCAGTTTGTGCCTGGATTTTGTTATGAATCATACATCGGAGGATCATGCGTGGGCCAGGAGGGCCAGGGCGGGGGAGAAGGAGTATCAGGACAGGTATTTCTTCTATGACAGCTGGGATGTTCCGGGGGAGTATGAGAAGACGGTGCCTCAGGTGTTTCCTACTACGGCGCCGGGGAATTTTACGTGGCTGCCGGATACGGGAAAGTGGGTTATGACTACTTTTTATCCGTATCAGTGGGACTTGAATTACAGGAATCCGCTGGTGTTCCATGAGATGATGTATAATTTCCTGTTTATGACCAATCTGGGGATTGATGTGATCCGGATCGACGCGGTGCCTTATATCTGGAAGGAGCTGGGGACCAGCTGCAGGAATTTGAAGCAGGTGCATACTATTGTCCGGATGATGCGGATGATCGGGGAGATTGTGTGTCCGGGGATTCTGCTGCTGGGTGAGGTGGTGATGGAGCCGGAGAAGGTGGCGCCTTATTTTGGAACGGTGGAAAAGCCGGAGTGCCATATGCTTTACAATGTGACTACTATGGCAACCATCTGGCATACGGTGGCGGTTCAGGATACCAGATTGCTTAGAAAACAGATGGATATTGTGTATGGGCTGCCTAAGTCGTATACGTTTTTGAATTATCTGCGGTGCCATGATGATATCGGATGGGGGCTGGATTATGATACCCTGGAGTCCTGGGGGATGAAGCAGGTGCCTCATAAGCAGTATCTCAATGATTTCTTTACCGGAGCTTTGGAGGAGAGCTTTAGCAGAGGGGAACTGTACAATAATGACCCTGTGACTAAGGATGCCAGATTCTGCGGGACGGCGGCTTCTATGTGCGGTGTGGAGAAGGCCGGGTTCTGTCAGGATGAGGCGGGGATGGAGCAGGCTATCCGCCTGGATCGGATGCTTCATGCCTATATGCTGTTCCAGTCGGGGATTCCTGTGATTTACAGCGGGGATGAGATCGGACAGGTGAATGATTATACCTACAAGGAGGATCCGGATAAGGCGGAGGATTCCCGCTATATTCACCGGGGACAGTTTAAGTGGGAGCTGGTGGAGAATATTGAGAAAGAGGGGACCGTTCAGCAGAGGATGTTTGACGGGCTTCGGAAGCTGGAGACGCTGCGCAGCTGCCATGAGGCTTTTGGCAGTGAGGCCCAGGTGCAGACCGTGGATTTTGGGGATAATGGGCTTTTAGGTATTGTACGTACGGGGGAGACAGAGAAAATCCAGGGTATTTTTAATTTTAACTGGCAGGAGAAACGGGTGTTCTGTGAACATGGAGGACAGAATCTTCTGACAGGGGAAAAGGTGGAGGCAGGGGAATGGATTTTGATTCCTGCCTATGGATTTGTGTGGCTGAAGGTTCCTGTGGAGTGAGGGTAGGTTTTGGCCTGCTTTGTTGCTATTTCGCAGTTATTTTGTAGTAAGGACAGTCATGAGGGCTGTTGGATTCTGCCTTTTGGATGGGGGTATTGCAAGGTTTTTCCAGCATATTAAAATTAAAATTTGAGAATATTGGTAAGAGTAAACACTTGACATTTCGAGATAACGTAGCCTGTCGAGAGAATGATATTGTTTCTCCAGGGTACTTGAAGACCATCGGTACTTAGGCGCTGTCTTTTAGCGCCTTATGTACCGCTACGCTCTTCACGTAGCGCGAGCGTGCCCAGGAGAAACAATATCATTCTCTCGACAGGCGGACCTTCCACGATTTCTCAAACAGCAAAATCTTAAGGGTATCTGAACTGTTACGAATTCTGGAAGAAATGAAAAGGCAGAGGGTGAATCCGTGCAGGAAAACGAGAAATTCAGAAAATTAGTGAAAATTTTAGGCATGGCGGTGGCAGTGTACGGGGTGTTTCGATACCTGCTGCCATTGGTTATGCCTTTTTTGTTTGCCTGTGTAGCCGCGGTTCTTTTAAAGCCCTCCGCATGCTGGATATCTGAGAAGCTGCAGATTAGATGGCGGGGGCGAAGGTTAGGCATCGGGGCAGGGGCAGTGGGGATTGTGGAGCTGGGAATCCTGTTCCTTCTTTTAGGGCTGGGGATTTATGCCGGAAGCCGGAAGTTATATGGGGAGATGTACCTGTTATCGGAACGGTTTCCCTACTGGATTGAAAAGCTGGATATCTGCCTGACGGGAATCTGCCATGAGCTGGAACATTCCTTTGGACTTAAGGCTGATTCTGTGGTATTCCTTATGCAGGAGATGATTATCAATTTTATGGACACCATAATGCAGGGGGTTATGCCATATATTATGGGTAATTCGCTGACGATTGCCAAATGGTGTGTCGGCTGCTGCATCATCACGGTTTTATTTGCCATTGGTGTGATGCTGTTTATCCAGGAACTGGATACATGGAAGGAACGGATGGAAAACTCCGTTTTTCATCAGGAATTTGTAAGAACAGGCAGACTGCTTCGCAGGGTGGGAAATGCCTATGTGCGGACCCAGGGGCTGATCATGATTCTGACTATGGAAATCTGCACCATCGGATTTTCGCTTTTGGGCAATCCCTACAGCATACTGGCAGGAATCGGAATCGGGCTTTTAGATGCTCTTCCTATCTTTGGCACAGGAACTGTGCTGATTCCGTGGGCAATCGGGGCGTGTCTGAGGGGGAAATGGCTTCGGGGACTGGTTATTTTTGGGCTTTATGTGATATGCTATTTTGTAAGGCAGATTTTAGAGGCGAAGCTGATGGGGGATAAGGTAGGGCTGTCGCCTCTGGAAACGTTGATTTCCATGTATGTGGGCCTTCAGCTGTTCGGAATATTGGGAGTTTTGCTGGGGCCGGTGGGGGTTTTGGTGGTGAAAGAATTTGCCGGGGATTAGAGCGTGTTTGAAAATTGCTTTCCGTCAGATGTATGTCATAATTTGTGGGCGGTTGGGTTCGAATGAGGGAAGCGCAGATGGCGGGAATGAATTTTCAAACACGCTTCCGTTTTGCAAATAACTACACCAATCACTTGCCTGTTTTCCCGATTGCACAGGTCA
>CAJUPP010000075.1 GCA_910588325.1 uncultured Hungatella sp. | reverse complement strand
GGTAGCAATACCGTGCGGGTTCAAGTCCCGCGGCCGGCACTCCTTGGCAGGGGCATAAAATCGCTGAAGATTCGATGTTTTCGAATTTTCGCGATTTTTCTTTTTGCCTTGTACTTACAAAAATCATAAAGGATATCGATATGAAACCACAAAAGTCTCTCTCTTACACCAACAGTCAGATTATCAACGGCATCGCCCTGGGATTTTCCCTGGCCTTTCTGATCTCCGCCTTCATTGCAGCCCATTATACCGGCGAATGGGGAAGCGTCCTGGATGACTGGTATTTAATTATGGTATCTCCCTGTCCCTTAGTCACGGATTATTTTGATATCGGAGGTCTGGCAAGCGCTATGCTCAATGCCGGTGCCTGCGGTCTGGCCTGCTTCCTGTTTATGGTTCTTTTAAAAGGAAAATCCAGGGCCAACACGCTGGCCGGTTATTTCCTGGTGGTCGCCCACTGTTTCTACGGCCTTAATTTTCTCAACATGTGGCCCTGTTTTCTGGCCCCCTTTTTGTACCTGCGCTACAAGAAATTAAACTTCAAAAAGAACCTCCACATCTGCATGTTTGCTACCAGCTTTAGTCCTTTCATCAGCGAACTTTTATTCCGCTATACCCTGGGAGACACCTATACCTTCGGCCATCCCCAGGTAACCGCAACTGGTGTGGTTCTGGCTGTCTTATGCAGTATCATGCTGGGATTTGTAGTCCCGGCCATTCTCCCTGGCGCTCAGGCATGGCACAAGGGATATAACCTGTTCAACGGCGGCCTTGCCTTCGGGCTATTTGGATTTTTCCTGTATAATTTCATGTACCGCACCATGGGCATCCCTTCCCACAGCAGCCTTGTGAGAGGAAACCCCATTTACAGAAGCTTCAATCACTCTTACGGCATATACGCCAATTTATTTTTTCTCTCTGTTTTCGGCATCTGTATTCTCGTCGGATATTTTCTCAACAAAAGAAGTTTTTGTGGTTTCCGGCATCTGGTAAAGGACACCGGTTACTCCAGCGATTTTGCCGAAAAATACGGAATGCCGTTGTGCTTAATCAACATCGGCTGTCACGGCAGCCTGTTTCTTCTGTATTTAAATCTGTCCATTCATTTCACAAACGGCGCCGGGTTTACCGGACCTACCGTCGGCGTAATCCTGGCGGCGCTCACCTTTACTGCCATGGGGCAGCACCCGAAAAATGTATGGCCCATTATCCTGGGATATCAGGTGCTCCATGTTATGGTAATCCTGGTGTGCAAAGCAGGCGGTCTGGATCTGCCCTGGACCATATCCACCCAGGGATACATAAACGGCGTTGCCTTCGCAACAGGACTGTGCCCCATTGTAGGCCGCTACGGAATCCGGGCAGGCATAGCAGCCGGTTTTCTCTGCGCCTCTTTATGTACCTCCACCAGTTTTCTCCACGGAGGTCTGGTACTGTACAACGGCGGTTTTACTGCCGGAATCACCGCTTTGATTCTTCTCCCCATTTTAGAGCATTATGTGCCCCAAGCCAGGGAAGAGATGAAATCCTTTACTCTCAATATGCATGATATGATCGCTCTGATTGGAAACACTCCGGTGGATAGAGAGTTATGAAATACTCTCTATCACCTGTTTTGGATTCTCTGCGGCTTTTACATTCTTAAAAACCTTCACAATCATTCCCTGCTCATCAATCAAATAAGTGGTACGCACCACTCCCATGGATACCTTTCCATAATTTTTCTTCTCCTGCCATACATCATAGGCCTTGATGGCCTTCTGTTCCGGGTCTGACAGCAGTGTAAAGGGCAGACTGAATTTCTCCTCAAATTTCTTGTGGGAAGCCACGCTGTCTTTGCTCACTCCCAGAACCACTGCTCCCTTCTCCATAAATTGAGGGTACAGTTCTCCAAACCCACAGGCCTGTTTCGTACATCCAGGAGTATTATCCTTAGGATAAAAATACAGAATAACCTTTTTCCCCTTATACTCTTCAAGTGTATGCATCGTTCCGTTCTGATCCGGCAATTCAAACTCCGGTGCTTTTATTCCTGCTTCCAGCATAACCAATTCCTCCTGTCTTTTACTCACTTCTTTCTTAGAATACGAGAATTTCCTCCATACGTCAAGCTCTAACCGAAGATATCCCTATTCTCTTATAAAACCTTTCCCCAAAAACAAAACCTCTGCCCACGGCAACTCACAAATTAGTGTCGTTACCATGCGACAGAGGCCCTGCATTACGCTGTCAGCAGTATCTTAAACTGTTCTTCACAAAATCCAATGACATCTTCAGTTCTTCATAAATATCACAGCCCTCATAGGACTTATCATGATCTGTCACATACCATTTTGGCTTAACCAGTTCCTCACAGAGCGGAATCAGTTTTTCCCACTGCACACACCCATACCCGGTGGGCCGGAAAACGTACTCCTTATTCCACTCCCTTGGGTTCCCCATGCGGTAATAATCCTTTAAATGTACAATCTCAATCCGATTCGCATATTTTCGAATCATATCTTCTCCAAAGGCTCCTCCGATCTCCATCCATCCCAAGTCCGGCTCGAATAAAAGTCCCTCTGGCACCGATTCCATAACAAGATCCATCCGATATTTTCCGTTTTCCATGTTGATAAATTCATAATTATGATTGTGATACTGCAGTTTCATTCCATATTCCCCCACCAGACTGGAAACCTGTCGCATATCCTCAATCATCTCTTCCGTAAGCGGCACATTGGGAGTTAAAAGCCCTACATATTCCAGACCGATCCCTTTTAAATATTCCAAAGCCTCCCTCTGTGTTTCGCCAGGCAGCACGAATGCACAGGCGAAATCGCCCCAATTGCCGCTGCCCGTTACCGGTTCCTTTTTCAGAATTTCTGTTGCCGATACAAAACAGCCAAACGGCTCAATACCTGCCTTTGCACAGGCTTTTCGAATTTCCTGTGCTGTCTTTCCAAAAAATCCGGTAATCTCAATACCGTCAAACCCCAAAGCCGCTACCCGCTTTAAGGTGCCCTCCATATCCTTTGCCATCTCATTTAACAAAATATACCCCGGCGCTCCGATCTTTACCTCTCTCATTGTTCCTCCATTTTACATGCATATTCCGTTGACAGGCAGGCCTGCCGGACAGCTGTCTATTTTCATATCCAGCTTTGCCTTATTTTTCCTCTCCTCCTCTGCCGATTCCTCCTTCTTTTTCGTCTCCCCAGGAACGAAGTCGCCCTCCATTTCACCGGTCCATTGATTCTCCCAGCTTAAAAAGCTGCCGACGATCCCCCGTAGCTGATACCAGGCATGAATCCTGCCAAACAGCTGATCTCTTCCCTTTATGGATTCCTCATATTTCGACAGAAACAAGCCAAACAGCCTGTACAGGCGGATATCCTTGCCAGCAGATGCATCCTTTGCCTGGGTGCTGATATTCTGTCCTTATTGCGTACCGCTATTCTCCTCGTAATACTCTCTGTACTTTTTTCTGGCAACGCTTATCAAGACATAATCCAGGCAGATCGTAACCATAACCACTGCTAAAAGCCCGGGCATAGACCGTTCCAGCCATATCATGGAGCACTCATCCAGAACCCTTCCGATCCACATGACCAGACACAGGTCTGCCAGATGGAGCGCCATAGTATTCCATGAGCTTCGGACTTCCAATCTTTAGGTTTCCCCATACACTGTACCTGCATTTTCCTCTTCCATAGCTGTGTGATATGTACAGCATATGTACAGCATCCCTATCCCCCCTTTCATTCGTCAAAACTGCTGGAAAAAAGGCCCCTGCCGAAAACTGATATTTCTTGCAAGGACCTTTTCTGATTCCACAATTGCGGATTCTTATTTATTCTCTTATAATCTTAACCTTCGCAGTGACACCTTCACTTAACTCCACACTGCAGTTTAACTTCCCGCTCATATTGGTCTTCATGCCGCCTACTGCCACGCCGTCAACAAACACCTCATATGCTTTATCATCTTCCAGCTGTACCGTAATCTGCACATCTCTGGCGCCTTCTACCTCAAACTCCACGCCCCAGTCCTCTGCCACAAAGTTCTTCACAGCCGTTCCCGGAACCGACTCATACACAAACATTCCGTTTCTCTCCAGCTTAGTAATCTCATGGAATGTCTTGATTTTATACAAGTCTCCATTCTGCTCAAAATTGTCTAGCTTCGTTTTCTTCTCCAGCTTGTAATTTCCAAAACTTAAGCTTCCGTCTGCTTCTGCACGGATCAATTCATCAATTACCGGCATTTTTTCGTCCTCCTAGTGTTCTTTCTGTCGCTTACCCTCTTTTATACTGCATTAAAATCATCTGCACTGCATCCCGGCACATCCAGGCTCCTCTGCCTTCTTTCAACTGCTTCCAAACAGGCTGATACTACCTACAATTATACACAAACTTTCTCCAAATAGCCAGCAGAATTTATCCCTTCTGCAAATCATTTTAAACGTTCGATTATCGTATTATACCTTTGCAACTGCCCCAAGGGTCTCTTCCTTGTTCTCCTTTTTATCCGTCCGGGAAACAAAATCCAACCCCTCTTCTGCCTTTATCACATCAACCTCATCGCCTTCCTTCACAGCCCCATCCAAAATCTTCTCTGCCAGCTTATCTTCCAGCTGATTTTGAATCGTTCTGCGCAGCGGGCGTGCTCCATACTTCTCATCATACCCTTTCTCAATCAGGAAATCCCGTCCCTCTTCCGACACATGAAGCGTGATTCCCATCTGCTGTCTGGTCCGCCTATTAATGGCATTCAGCATAATGGAAGCGATATCCTTCATGTTCTCCTTAATCAGCGGATGGAATACGATCATCTCATCAATACGGTTGATAAACTCCGGCTTAAATAACCGCTTCACCTCTTCCATAACCCTGCTCTTCATAAACTTATAGTTTTCCTTGGCATCATCCACAGACATAAAGCCCAGCCGTTTGGGAGAAATAATATTTTCCGCTCCCGCATTGGAAGTCATAATCAAAATCGTATTCTTAAAATTAATCTTCCGCCCCTGAGCATCCGTAATATGCCCATCGTCCAGAACCTGAAGCAGGATATTGAACACATCCGGGTGGGCCTTCTCAATCTCATCAAATAAAATCACAGAGTAAGGATTTCTCCGCACTTTCTCACTCAGCTGTCCGCCCTCATCATATCCTACATATCCTGGCGGTGACCCGATCATCTTTGACACGCTGTGCTTCTCCATATATTCGGACATATCAACCCGGATAAGGGCATTTTCTGTGCCGAACATCGCTTCCGCCAGAGATTTGCACAGCTCTGTTTTTCCCACACCTGTAGGTCCCAAAAACAGAAAGGAACCAATAGGACGTTTGGGATCCTTAAGTCCCACCCTTCCCCGGCGGATGGCCCTGGAAACCGCAGACACTGCTTCCTCCTGCCCCACAACCCGTTCATGTAAAATGGATTCCAGCTTTTTCAGCCTCTGTGATTCTTCTTCCTCCAGCTTTCGAACCGGAATCTTGGTCCAGCCGGAAACCACATCTGCCACCTCATTCTCTCCCACCACCAGCTTCCTGGTGTACTTCTCCTTCTGCCACTTATCACGAATCTTTGCGATTCTGTCCCGTTTCTTTTCCTGTTTTCTCTTGATGTCCCCGGCCTTCTCATAAGCCTCGGCTACAATCGCCTTTTCCTTCTGCCGCTCTAAGGTCTCGATATCCTTCTCCAGACTCTTGATCTCCTCCGGCTCCACAAAATTGGTCAGGCGGAGCTTAGAGGACGCCTCGTCAATCACATCAATGGCCTTATCCGGAAGGAAGCGGTCATTGATATACCGTGCTGACAGCTTCACCGCTGCCTGCAGTGCCTGATCGGTAATGCTTACCTTATGGTGCTCCTCATATTTTTCCCTAAGCCCCTTTAAAATCTCATATGATTCCTCTTCTGTAGGCTCCTCCACTGTCACTGGCTGGAACCGGCGCTCCAGGGCAGAATCTTTTTCAATATATTTCCGATACTCTTCAATGGTAGTAGCGCCGATTAACTGCAGCTCTCCTCTAGCCAGAGAAGGCTTTAAAATATTGGAAGCATCCAAAGCTCCCTCTGCCCCTCCGGCTCCGATAATGGTATGAATCTCATCAATAAACAGGAGAACTCCTTTATCCTCCATCACCTCTGCCAGAACTCGCTTGATCCTCTCTTCAAACTCTCCCCGGTACTTTGATCCAGCCACCATTCCGGACAGGTCCAGTGTCACCACCCGTTTCCCTGCGATGGTCTCCGGCACATCCTCCGCCGCAATCATCTGGGCCAGGCCTTCCACCACAGCGGTCTTTCCAACGCCAGGCTCCCCGATAAGGCAGGGGTTATTCTTCGTACGGCGGCTTAAAATCTGGATCACCCTCTGAATCTCCGACTCCCTGCCGATGACCGGATCCAGTTTTCCTTCCTTCGCCAAAGCCGTCAAATCCCGGCTATAGTTGTCCAATACCGGCGTGCTGGCTCTTCCCTTGGCATTCCTAGTCTGCAGTTCTTCCCTCTTCCCGGCCGAAGCATCCTCGCCCATAGCAGACAAAAGGTCCATATAAAGTTTCTGAATGCTGACTCCCATGGTATTCAAAAGCCTGGAAGCCACACAGTCACTCTCCCTGATAATGGCAATCAAAATATGTTCCGTCCCAATGAGAGGCGCCTTAAACCGCACTGCCTCTCGGTAACTGTTCTCAATCACCCTCTTCGCGCTGGGGGTATACGTATTTTGCTCTACCAGACGAACCGGCTGACTGGGAGTAATCAGCTGGCTCACCAGCTCCATCACCTTGTCCTCCATCACCCCGCATTCTTCCAAAACCTTGGCTGCCACGCCAGTACCTTCCTGCAAAAGACCGATCAGAAGATGCTCTGTCCCTACATAATTATGTCCCAACGTCTCAGCCGCATCCACCGCCAGTCCAATTGCCTCCCTGGCCTTCGCTGTAAAACGATCTATCATTCCAATTCCTCCTGATTTCTCAATATTCTTTCGAAGTCCTCTTCCCACTCCAGCCTGAATATCTTTTTCCTAAACCAGTTCCGGCAATTCATCCCTGAGATACCCGGCCCTGGCCACATCCAATTCCTCTTTTCCCAAAGGCCGATCCGACAATTTCTGCAGATTGGCCGTCTGAATCCCCAGCATCAACCGATAAATCGAAAAGGGCTCACTGGTCTTTATCAACCCATCTGTAATCCCTGCCATCAGCTGGGATAGATACGTCATAGCCTCCTTCATAGCCAGCCGCCTCGCAAACTTAAGAACCCCATAGGACTTATACGCCTCATCCTCCCGTTCCAGCTGATGATTCTTCAATGTCAGAGTCCGCACCTGATTCTCCTGGTCATTCAGCTGCTGGGCCACCTTCCCCACCAGCTCAGCCAGCTCCTTTTCCGTCTGTCCCATAGTCTTCTGATTGGTCACCTCATAGATGGACCCATAATTCTCCCGTCCTTCTCCATAGGCCCCTCGTATGGAAACTCCAAACCGCCCCATATTGCTCAATATGGCAGGGAATTTCTTTCCCAAAGACAAACTTGGAAGATGAACCATAACTGCTGCCCGCATCCCCGTCCCCACATTGGTAGGAAACGAAGTAAGATATCCATATTTCTCATCAAATGCATAAGAAAACCTGGCATTGATAAAATCATCCACCTGATTGACCGCCTTCAGCAGTTCCTGCAGATGAAGACCTGTGGACAAGCCCTGAATCCGAATATGATCCGTCCCGTTAAACATCAGGCTCAAATCCTCTTCCTGAGAAACCATAACCGCCATCGGCGCCTTTCTGTCTAAAACAGAAGCATTCAATACTCTCCGCTCCTTCAGCGCCCGGACATCCACCTCGCTTAATTCATTCAGATACGCTGTCTCATACGTCCTTCCATCCTGCTCCCCCAGGTCGGCAAGACCATCACAGAGACGCTTTACCATCTCCAGCCCATCTTCATCAGACAGCCTGGAAGGGAACACATACTCACTCCAGTTGCGTGCCAGACGTATCTTACTGCTGATAATATTCTGTCTGTTTTCTTCCTCACGCTCAAACCACTTAAGCATCTGTCTCTATCCCCTCTTTCAAAGCTCTGATTTTATCCCTGCACACAGCCGCCGTCTCATAATCCTCTGTTTTCAAAGCTTCTTTCAGCTTCCTTTCCCAGGAACGTATCTCGCTTTTAACAGAATCCTTTTCCATAATCCCTGCCGTCACAGAATCCGCCTCACTTTCTGCCTCACCGCAGCCTTGCACCTGTCCTGCCTGCATAAGCGGCTTTTTTCCATTATGGCGGTCGCTTCCCTGAAGCTGTTTTATATTGTCATGAATCAACACATCAAACACACTGTAGCAGTCCCCACAGCCAAACCGGCTGTTCTCCACAAATTCCTCATACGTAGTGCCGCAGGTGGGACACACCACCTGCTGAAATTTTCCTTCCTTCTTTACCGGCTCCTCCCATCCCAACAGCCCGGACAGAAGCTTTACCAGAGGAAATTCCCCGTCAAAAATGGCAGAGTACTGGCCTACATCTAATTCTCTGGCACATTGAGCACAGAAATTGTGCTCTGTTTTCACACCATTGATTACTTCCGTATATTGTATATTCGCTTCCCGGATCTTACATCTTTCACACAGCATAACTATCCCTCCTCCCAATTGGCAAACAAATCATATATCTCATCAACCAGTCTGTGAACCTCTTCTCTCTGGACTCCCTTGCAGATTCCCTTCGCCATCACCACAGCAATCTCCTGCTTCATCTCCTCCAGCATCCGCTGTTTATCCAGATCCAGAGAAATTACTGCCCCTTTCCTGCGGTCCAGCTTCACGAATCCTTCCTGCCTTAATACAGAATATGCTTTATTTACCGTATGCATGTTAATACTGATATGCTCCGCCAATTGACGGACAGAAGGCAGTGTATCTCCCTCCCGGATTCTTCCTGTAGCAATGCCGATGATAATCTGATTCCGAAGCTGCATGTATAAAGCCTCGTCACTGTTAAAATCAATTGTTAGAATCATATACTCACCGTCTTTCGTTATAACTGTTATAGGAATTGTATAACAATTCTCTCTTTTCGTCAAGATGGAAAGGGCTGTCAATGTCTTTGACAACCCTTTCCGGATAATCTATATGTTGGAGCATAGTAACGCATCCGGCCCATTACCGCAGGCGATTTTAAATGGCCGGATGACATAACCGTTCAATAATCATTCAGGACAGATCCACATCTTCGCCATACCAGCTATATATCATCATACCAGCTACAGATCGATAAACTCTATATCCTTCCCGTCATCATTTCTGGCGCTGCCTGGATCCTGCCTTGGAATATTTCTTGTAGAATCAGTCTGTCTTCCTCCCAGACTGTCTGTTCCCTGCCTGGACATCTGCCCGCCCTGCATTGGTTCTCTTGCCATTTTGCCTGATCCATTCTCCCTGGACATCCTTCCTGCATTTCCTCTGGATGTGCGCTCTCCTGCCCCGGAGCCCCTGGATGTACGTTCTCTTGTCATCTGGTTTCTGGCCGCATTTCCTCTGGAAACCGGCTGCCTGACAGGAAGATCGGTCTCCAGATCCCTCTGATAGCGTTCTTCCCTGGAAAGCCTTGTGGTTCCCTGTCGGTTCTCTCTTTCTCTGGCCATTTTCTCCGGATAATCCTCCCGGTTCTCTCTGTGCTCAAAGAAATCATCCTGCTGTCCTCTGGTAATCACCAGAGCAATAATCGCAATCAAAAGAATCACAGCCAGCACAATCAAACCAATAATAATCCAGAACCGGACATCATAGTCATGCACCAGAGAATTATACTCGTTTACCATAGCCTCATAGGTCTCCTGCGTAACTCCTGAGCTTGTAAGATCCTGGAAATAACGCTGGAGAGTTCTCTCCGCCCTGTCATAGCGATAGTAAACCTGTTCGCCGCTTTCGTTCAATCCATAGAAAATACAATAGCTTGGATCTTCTTCTGATTCCAGTACCCAGCCCTGGACATCATGGCCGTCAATGCCGATGGTACACTGAGTATACCCTTTCGGTACTTCCACATCATCTGGTATGGAGAATATGGTAATCAGCCGCTCCGGAGTCTTTAACCGAACTCCCTGACCGGTGGATCCTGCGCCTTCTCCCTCTCCTTCTACTTTTGTTACGGTAATTGTATAGGTCTTTACCGTCTGGCCATCCTGGGCCGTAACAGTACAGACGACCTGATTCTCCCCTATCTGCAGTCCTTCATTGCCGGATATGCTTACACTGGCATTGGCATCCTGGGACGGAGCCGACACGCTGACTCTGTCTACATCTCCTCCTACCGTAGCCGTATAAGACAGCACATCGGCAGAGAACGACGGGGAAAGATTACCAGGGGAAACCTCCAGCATTGCCAAAGATGCATTGCTGGAAGAAGTACCTGTTCCCTGTATGGTTACTGCTGAAGACCCCTGCTGGCCTACACTTACCGCTTGGCCGTCCAGGTCGTAGATTTCCTGGGTGCTGACCGTAATATTGCTTGTTCCTGATTTTGCCGCCCGGAATTTCAGTGAAAAGCTTAATTCCTTATTACCCTGGCTTTCTGCGGCTCCTACCACATGAATCGATCCTGCCCCGCCAGTAGCGCCTGTTCCGCTTAAAAATTCCAGCGCCGACGCATCATAAGCCAGCATAATATCCACATTTCCTATGGTCTCATCTCCTGTGGAAGTGACCTTCATCGTTACTGTAATCTCATCCCCCGCATTCCCTGTGGGATCTGAAAATGCAATCCTGGCAGCTAATGTCTGAAAAGACAATGCCAAAGTCATACATACAACCAGAAATGCACTGGCAAAATAGTGTTTTATTCGTTTACTCATTAATTCACCTGCTTTCCGCAACAGCCTGGTAGCACCGCTGTCACTGCTTTCTGTAGTTACCGCACAATTGTCACATTGCTTCCTCCCGGACCTGACATGTTTGTATTATTACTTCCGCCGGAAACTCCCGAACCTGTACTTGAACTGCTGCCGGGCCCCGGCAGCACCGAATTGTATGCCGGTCCATAACTGCTTTGTTCTGTAGTACTGGTTCCCGGACCGCCAGAACCGCCTCCGTTACCCCCAGGCCCTATAGAACTGTTATAAGCTGGAGCGTTGTCCTGTCTTACTACATGAATGACATAATTTCTCACAGTTCCATTTTGAGCCCTTACAGAAACCATAATCTCATTATTGCCATTTTGAAGCTGAATCGTCCCTGTTCCGCTTACAGATGTTGTTGAGGCCAATGGCACTGCATTTACTGTAATGGAGGACACAGACGGACTTACAATCAAATTATAAGATGTCACATCCTGACTGAAGGTAGGCGTAAGAGAGAATCCTTCCACTCCAAGGCTGGACAGCCTATTATTGGGACTTCCATTTCCTGAAGGCAGTTCAGAAGCCGTTCCCGGCATGTTTAAATATACCGGAATCTTAAACTCCAGAGCCGACTGCTTGACCTGTGCGTTGTAAGCTTGCGACAGTTTTGCACCTTCGGAAGCCGCGCCCTGTACATTGGTCATATACTGATGCTTATAGAGATTGCTTCCTTGCACATTAAATTTTTTCAGATAAAAAGTATCCTGCCCTGCATTTACATAGTTGGTTCCGTAATAAAGAGCTCCGCCTAAGATGGATTTATCTACACTGTCCCATGGTCTTCCATAACTGCCGGATTGGGACGCATACCAAAGCCCTCTGGAAACAGCATCCATAGACCCGGACTGGTAAGCCTCAATATTAAAGAAGTTATAATATCCAACATACCCAGCTACGGTTCCGGATATACATCTTCCTGTTCCATTACTTCCCTGTTCCTGGATAATCATCGCAGCCAGGACATAGGGATTTACGCCGGACTGGGCTCCCGCGCTCATAATAATATCCACATAAGAGGCTGTTCCTGATGTTCCGCCTCCTGAAGGGAAGCTGCTTTGTCCCGGACCGCCGCTGCTTCCTGCCTCTGGCCCTGTTGTGGAACTGCTTCCTGCTCCCGGCCCTGTTGTGGAACTGCTTCCCGGCACACTTGTACTGGAAGAACCTCCCCCCGGACCGGTAGTCAATCCAGGACCCAGGGCGGTGGTTACACGATGAGTATCCTTTTTGCTGATAGAGGCGTTGGAATATTTATTGCTGCTGACAGATGTTCCAGGTGCTGTCAGGCTGACATTCCCTGAGCCGGAAGTACTGCCGCCTGTAGTTCCAGGTGCTGTCAGGCTCACCCCACCGGAACCACTCACTATGTTGCTGCTTGTTGTCCCGCCAGGTGCTGTCAGACTGACCCCGCCAGATGTACTTCCGCTTCCCGATGAAACTCCCGGCCCCGTCAGGCTGGCTCCCCCGGACGCACTTCCGCTTCCTGACGAAACTCCCGGACCCGTCAGACTGGCTCCTCCGGACGAATTCCCGCTTCCCGATGAAACTCCCGGACCAACCTGGCTGGCTCCTCCGGACGAATTCCCGCCTCCTGATGAAACTCCCGGACCAACCTGGCTGGCTCCGCTGGACGAATTCCCGCTTCCTGATGAAACTCCCGGACCAACCTGGCTGGCTCCCCCTGCAGAGGTTCCGCCTCCGGGACCTGTACCTGTGCCACTCCCTGTACTGCCGTTCCAGTTTAGCGTCCCGCTGACACCTGCACTGCCGCTTAAAAACGTATTCTGCACCATACTTCTTAAGCCGTCTGCTGTCTGAGCAGAGGCATTATAGCTATGTACTAGAAACTGAAACACATACTTATCATCTAAAAAATTCCGCGGATCCATGTAATAGCGGATAATCCCATCTGAAGCCGCCACATAGGAACTGCTGTCCAATCCCGGCCAGGTACTGGTGTTCCAGTCATAAGCTCCTTCCGCCGTCGATTTCCATGAGGAATCGCTGCTTGAGTGCACCAGATTTCTTCCCACCACGCTCTCGTTGCTGATAACCTCTTCCCAGTTAAGCCCTGTATGCTGCGCTTTAAAAACCCAGTTAGGGTATTCCGCATGGAGCTGCCTTAAAGCCGGCTTATAGCTTTCCGGAAATCCCTGAGAATTCAGATAATTTTCAAAGTTCATATCATTGGAATAAGCCGTCGGAAACTTCACATAGGTAGATAATACATACCCTTTTTTCCCTCCGCTGTATTCAATCTGATACCATACCTTCCTGTCCGCTCCCGTAGTCTCTCCCACCACAGTGATGCCCGTTCCGTTGGTAAGCTTTCCCGCCACGCTGTAGGAAGTTCCCGGACCGCTGCGGACATTCAGCGTAGTGGCATTGACCACTGCCGACCGGGTATCCGCGTAGCTGTTAAACACAGTCCACGGTATACTGCCGGAAAAGGAATTTATCGTCATAAACAGCGCCAGCATCACAGCCAGCCCCTGTTTAATTCTTTTCTTCTTCATTCGTGTTCTCCGTTCCCAGATTCTAACATATTTTCATGCATTATCCATTATAAAGATATTCGACACCATATGTCAACCAAAACACAAAAAGTTCAACCTTTCGATAAGAATTGTAAGCAAAATGTAAATTTTCCTGCACAGAAAAACTCTATGCGGATGGTTTTATGCATCCGCATAGAGTCCTCACATATCACTCTTTTCGTCTTATACCGGATACGCCTTGTTAGCCGTATCAGCCACAGTAGAATCCACCTTTGTCTGCTGTGCCTCTCTGTATTTGAAAAATTCTTCCGCAACCTTGGGGAACAGCGCATAGGACAATACATCCTCATCCTGCTGCTTCCACTGTGCACATGCCTTCTCAAACTCCGGCAGCTGCGGCGGAATCAAATCTGCAGGTCTGCAGGTAATCGGTGTCTCATCGCCGATAATCTTCTTCTGCACTTCCGGATTAAACGGCTTTACAGTCTGTCCAAATTCGCCCAGCATGATCTTCTTGGACTCCTTTGGAACCATCTTGTAGCGCTCGCCTGCGATTACGTTCATAACTGCCTGGGTTCCCACGATCTGAGAAGACGGAGTTACCAGCGGCGGCTCTCCGAAATCCTTTCTCACTCTCGGGATCTCCTCCAGAACCTCTCTGTACTTGTCTTCCTTTCCCGCCTCCTTTAACTGGGAAACCAGGTTGGACAGCATACCACCGGGAACCTGATATTGCAGGGTCTTGATATTCACACCAAGAACCTTCGGATTCAGAAGGCCGCTCTTTAACGCCTGCTCACGGATCGGTGTGAAGTAATCTGCAATCTCTGCCAGCTTGGTCTGATCCAGACCTGTGTCATAAGGTGTACCGCGGAAGGTCTCAACCATAACTTCTGTGGCCGGCTGGCTGGTTCCCAGAGCCAGAGGAGACATAGCCGTATCGATAATGTCACATCCAGATTCCACTGCCTTCAGATAAGTCATGGAAGCCACACCAGAGGTATAGTGGGTATGAAGGTCAATCGGAAGCTCCGTAGACTCTTTCAAAGCAGTTACCAGCTCCTCTGCCGCATATGGAGTAAGAAGACCTGCCATATCCTTGATACACAGAGAGTCCGCTCCCATATCCTCGATTCTCTTGGCAATCTCTTTCCAGTAATCCAGTGTATAGGCATCGCCCAAGGTATAGCTTAATGCAATCTGTGCATGGGCTTTTTCTTTGTTTGCTGCCTTCACTGCGGTCTGCAGGTTGCGGATATCATTTAAGCAGTCAAAAATACGAATGATATCAATGCCGTTTGCCACAGATTTTTGAACAAAATATTCCACCACATCATCTGCATAATGATTGTATCCCAGAATATTCTGTCCGCGGAACAGCATCTGTAGCTTGGTGTTCTTGAAGCCGGCTTTTAACTTTCTAAGTCTCTCCCACGGATCTTCCTTCAGGAAACGAAGGGAGGCATCAAAGGTAGCGCCGCCCCAGCACTCTACTGCATAATATCCGATCTGATCCATCTTCTCAATAATAGGAAGCATCTGATCAGTACTCATTCTGGTTGCGATTAAGGACTGGTGCGCGTCACGAAGGACGGTTTCCACAATCTTAACCGGTTTTTTCTGAATCTCAGCCATTGTATTTCCTCCTATAAATTTTTAAACACTCTATTTCACACCGAAAATCGCCATAAAGGTTCCGGCTGCAACTGCAGTACCGATAACGCCGGCAACGTTTGGCCCCATAGCATGCATCAGCAGGAAATTGGTAGGATCTGCCTCCGCACCCACCTTCTGGGACACACGGGCCGCCATGGGAACCGCCGAAACACCGGCAGAACCGATAAGCGGATTTACCTTTCCTCCAGTGGCCTTGCACATCAGCTTACCGAACAGCACGCCGGCTGCCGTACCAACTGCGAATGCAATCAGTCCCAAAAGCACGATCTTAATGGTATCCAGGTTTAAGAATGCCTCCGCACTGGTGGTTGCACCTACGGACGTACCAAGCAGGATAACAACGATATACATCATAGCGTTGGAAGCTGTCTCTGCCAGCTGTCCCACAACACCTGATTCCTTAAACAGGTTGCCCAGCATCAGCATACCTACAAGAGGAGCCGTGGTAGGCAGAATCAGACATACCACAATGGTAACGATAATCGGGAACAGAATTCTCTCCAACTTGGATACTGGGCGGAGCTGTTCCATCTTGATCTTCCGCTCTTCCTCTGTAGTGAAAAACTTCATAATCGGAGGCTGAATAATCGGAACCAAAGCCATATAGGAGTAAGCAGCCACAGCGATAGGGCCCATCAGGCCTGTCTGGCCTAATTTACCTGCCAGGAAGATGGATGTAGGGCCGTCAGCACCACCGATGATGGAGATAGCTGCTGCTGCCTTGTCATTAAAGCCCATTAAAATAGCCATAAAGTAAGCGGTATAGATACCGAACTGAGCCGCTGCACCCAGCAGAAAGCTCTTGGGGTTCGCAATCAGCGGACCAAAATCCGTCATGGCTCCGACACCCATGAAAATCAGAGAAGGCAGGATACTCCACTCATCCAGGATAAAGAAATAGTGAAGAAGTCCTCCGGCATGTTCGATTCCCATGGCGTCCGTATAAGGTTCAGCCATGATCTCAGGGTAAATATTCACAAGCAGCATACCGAAAGCGATGGGAACCAAAAGAAGAGGCTCGAATCCTTTCTTGATTGCCAAAAACAGGAAGAAACAGGCCACGCCAATCATAGCAAGATTGCCGATGGTCAGATTCAGAAATGCTGTCTGCTGAAGAAGATTACCCATTGTATTTGTAATATAATCCATGTTAATCCCTCCATCCGGAAGCTACGCACGTCTGCGTAAGCTCTAGTTTAATGTTGCCAATGTTGCGCCTGCTTCTACGGCATCGCCCACAGATACATTGATGCTGGCAACTGTTCCGTCAGAAGGTGCTACGATCTCGTTCTCCATCTTCATAGCTTCCAGAATCAACATCACTTCACCTTTCTTCACTGCCTGGCCTACGCTTGCCTTCACACCCAGAATCTTTCCAGGCATAGGAGCTGCAACTGTCACAGAGCCCTGTGTTCCGGCTGGAGCTGCCTTAGGTGCCGCCGGTGCTGCCTTGGGTGCTACGGGAGCCGCTGCTCTTGGTGCAGGAGCTGCGCCTGTGGATGCGCCCTCTTCTACGGTTACTTCATAAACATTACCATTTACTGTAATTGTATAATTTTTCATGATAAGAATCCTCCTATATTATTCCCTATGCTCTTTTCCACTTACTACCAGGTACACGTCTGATGGAACGGACAACCAGACCGTTGGCGCTTGACTGCGCACCCTGTGCCGCGGCAATCGCTGCCGTAATGACTGCCACCAGCTCCAGATCATCGGTCAGATCCTCTTCTGCAGCAGGCGCTGCCTGTACAGGAGCAGGCGCCGGTGCCGGACTTTCTGTCTTCTTCTTTGACTTCTTTTCAAACTCATTGATATACTTAAAGCAGCTAATGAGCCAGCTGATAAAAATCAGCACCACAAACACGGTTCCCATACCCATGATCATGTTCATGAATGCCCTTGCCATATTCTCGCCCAGAGTGTACTCCGGCTCGAAGCTGATGGATGTGATATTGTACATCACAGACAGGATAACAGAGCAGAGGGGAAC
>CAJUPP010000074.1 GCA_910588325.1 uncultured Hungatella sp. | reverse complement strand
TCAAAATCATTTTTCATCAAAAAGGATAACATAAAGGGTTCCATTAAAGGAAATTGCCAAAGAGTGCAGGGTTTCGCCTGCTACAGTGTCAAACATTCTGAACGGTAAGCCAAAGGTCAGTGAAGAAACCAGACAGAGAGTATTGGATACCGTGGAAAAGAGGGGGGTACAGGCCCAATTATATCGCTCAGGGACTGAGAAACCAGAAAACCAAGACAATTGGGATTATAGCGGAGGATATTGCACAGTTTACAACACCGGAAATAGTGGATGGAATTATGAGCCGCTGTGAGGAAAAAGGATACCGGGCTGTTGTAAAAAATCTGCGTTTGTATGCCAGATGGAGCGATTCCTGGTACGACAATGAAAGCAGTTATCATTCGATCCTGGATCCTACGCTTAAGGAACTGGAATCTATCAGGGTGGACGGTATCATTTATATTGCAGGCCATGCCCGAGTGATTCATTGTTTTTCGGAGGATTTTAAAACGCCGGCTGTGATGGCCTATGCCTTTACAGATAACAGGAGAGTGCCTTCCGTTGCTATAGATGATAAGAAATCTGCCTGTGAGATGATTCATTATCTGATATCCAGGGGGCACAGGAAGATAGGAGTAATAGGAGGAAGAGAGAACAATATCCATACGCAGCAGAGACTTCAGGGATATCAGAAGGCCCTGTTTGAAAATCGGATTTTGTTTAATCCTTCCTGGGTCAGATATGCGGACTGGGAGAAGGAGGGCGCCTATCAGGAAGCAAGAGAGCTGCTGAAAGAGGATGTTACGGCAGTTTTTTGCATGGCGGACAGAATGGCAGGAGGGGTTTACCGTTGTCTGGATGAGATAGGACTCAGGGCGGGGAGAGATATTGCGGTGGCTGGCTTTGATAATCACGATATTGCGGAGTATTTTGTCCCGGGATTAACCACCATGGCATTGCCGCTTAGGGAAATTGGGAATGTGTCAGCAGATTATTTATTAAAACAGATGGAAGAGGCACAGGAAGAAATACCTGAGAAGATTTTGATTCCTTGTACTTTTACAGAACGGGAGTCAGTTCATACGATTTAAATGACGTCAGCTGAAACAGCAAAGGGTTTTGGCTGGCGTTTCATGTTGACAGGAAATCCGGATAAGAGATATAATTTTCCTAAATAGTAAAACGTTAAACAAATAAAAGACGGACAGGAAAAGGAGCGGAATGATCCGGAGCCCCTATGGGGAAGGTTCCCTGGGAATACTGAAGCCGCTTTGGGAGGCAGAGGAAAACGGCGTGGATTTCCTGGATTTTTTGGAAGTGGCCACTTTGGAGGAGGCCAGGGAGTTGGATATCTTTTATGTTCGTGACAAATATGCGGAGTATGTCAGGAACGCTTCCCGCATGTTCACAGTGGAAGATGGTCAGTTCTGCATGGGTGATCCTTTGGTACTTTTCCTCCAGGGAAAATGTGCGGATGTATCTGTGATGGCAGGCAATACAGTAGATGAGTTCCTCTCTTTTCTGGGTGCCATTCTGGAGAAAAGGGGAGATTTACCGGGAGACCTTTGCTATGACAGACGAAAATGGAATCTGTGAGGCTCCATTTCTGCTGCCTTTGGAGAAGGTTCTGAGAGTGGAAAGATACAGTGGGGAAACGGTATATGAGCAGGAGCGGTTTTTCCATCGGACGGAGCAGGAATCAAAGGCTGCTCTGGAAGAAAAAGGAATCCGGCTGGATTTTGGCGCCGGAGGGAGCAATGAAGAATTTGCCGGAGCTTTCCGAAAAGATAAGGGAAAAGAAAGAGGTCGGCATTGTTTTGTTTGGAGACAGTATATGCTGCGGCTGGGATTTGGAATGAATGACCGGTGCAAGGGGAAAGAATATGGGAAGAGGGTAGAAAGTCTGATAAAGGAGATCGGGAAAGATTCTCAAAAGACAGAGTTTCTTCTGATTGTCACCACGCTTCCCAATCGGCTTGCGGATACTGAGCCGCTGCACTTCTGGGCGTACCAGGATGATCAGGAAGAAAGCCTGAAGGCTCTGTGCGGTAAGGGCATTGCCCTTGCCAATGTGCAGGGAATTCAGAAAGAGATGGAAAGGAAGAAGAGGTATCTGGATCTGACGGGGAACCTGCTCAATCACCCCAATGATTATCTGGCAAGAATCCAGGCCTAGGTGATTGCAACAGTACTGGAGGCAGAGTAATGAAAGAATATAAGGGCTACATAAAAGTATATACAAGGCAGCCGGAGACAGACTGTTATCCGGAAGGGCTTTCCTACAGCATTCATATGGCTGGCAGCCGGGATGGTGAGGATTTTCAGCCTTTTAACAAAAACTATGGCATTCTTTTTGCAGAGGCAGAGATACGTCAGAATGACACGATCTCTCCGAAAGGTGTGAGTCATCCGCAGGTCTTTCCTTTAAAAGAGGGAGGATATGGGATTGCGGCTCTCAGAGTCAGTGAAAACGGAGAGCCGGATGAGAGCACAGAGGGAAAGCTTCTTTTGTGGAAAACGGAAGATTTTATTTCCTTTGAAAATACCGGGTTGACTGATATCGGAGCGGTGGAGCAAATGAGAGCAGAGGAAGGGATTTCCAGAGAGCCGCTTGCGTGTGTGGAAGTTGACAAGGATATTTTGGGGCGGGCAGAGGAATATTGGAATCCTATCGTGAACACAGAGATAACCGTTCCAGAATGTGTAGTGGTTCATTCCGCAGAGGAGCTGGATGAAATAAGGGTGACGGCGGTATATTCGGACGGTTCCACCAGTCTCAAAAAAGTCATTTGGGAGAAGGATGGAATTGACTTTTCGACACCGGTAATCTGCGAGGTGCAGGGAAGGGTGGAGGATAAAAGTTATCCCTTTCCACTGGCGAAAGGATATGGGGATCCGGTGCTCTTTTGGTGGGAAGGAAAGTGGTATTATATTTCTACCAACGATAATATGGATGATATTGGCCTTTATGTTCGGGAAGCGGACACGGTAAGGGAGCTTTTTGAGGAGGGGATAACGGAGCATCTGATCCTGGCAAGGGATGAGAGCCGTGAGTTGATTCAGACCTTCTGGGCTCCGGAATTTCATGTAATAGGCGGGGAGCTTTACCTTCTGTTTGCCGTCAGCGGTCATGTGTGGGGACCCCAGTGCCATTTCATGAAACTGAAAAAGGGCTGTCCCATCACGGAGGCAAAGAGCTGGGAGGATCCCGTCAGAGTCAGAAGGAAAGATGGAAGCTGGCTTTCGGAAGATGGAATTACGCTGGACATGACATACCTGAAAACAATTCGGGGTTCCTGGCTGATATGGTCTTACCGAAGACATATCGGAACAGCGCTGGATACCGGCTCCATGCTTTATATTGCAGCAACAGATGAAAAGGAACCTTGGAGGTTAAAGAGCGATCCGGTACTTCTCTCTCGGCCGCTGTTTGGATGGGAAAATGTGGCGGGAACCATTAATAATGAAGGACCTTATACGTTTGTAAAGGATGGAAGGGTGTATCTTACTTATTCAGGAGGCTCGGCAAACAGTTATACCTATGCTCTCGGTCTTTTTATGGCTAGGGAGAGAGACAACCTGCTGGATATATCTGTCTGGAACAAGCATTGTGCTCCTGTCCTTTCCTTTTATTCTGTGGAAGGGGAGTATGGACCGGGGCATAACTCCTTTTTTGAGGATGAAGACGGAGATTTGATGATTGCTTACCATGGGGAGACCGGGTTGGATCAGAATCTGAGATGTGATGGCATCCGGCGGGTGCATTTCCGCAGGGATGGTTTTCCTGAGTTTGGAATGTCGGCCGGGGAAGATTTGGATCAGAAATTGCGGGAAGTAAAAATGAAGATTGTCATAAAGTAAGGAGGTTCAATATGAAAAAGAAGGCGCTTAACCCCTATCTTCCCTCGTGGGAATACATACCTGAGGGGGAACCCTATGTGTTCGGGGGCAGAGTTTATGTCTATGGTTCCCATGACTTTTATAATGGGTAAGTGTTCTGCACGGGAGATTATGTGTGCTGATCCGCCCTGGAACTTTTGACCGAGGGGGAGAGGACTTGCCTGTACACAGTTTTTTGTGGAAGAGGAGACAGTATTCTAATGTATGGGAGGAATATGCGGCGCCTGTCTGTATTTCGGACGGAAAGCAGGTCATTTATCTGACCTATCGGGGAGGAGAAAATGCCAGTCTGTTGTCTTTAAATTTGCAATAAAAAATGATAGAAAAGTTGCTCCGGCGTTTGCCGGAGCTTTTTTTGGATGCAAATTAGGTTTAACGATATTTCTATGAGAATTTTGAGACAAATTATCCTATAAAACTATGTTATACCAATTAAATATATAATTATTGCGAAGAAATATGTTGACAAATAGTACTGTTAGATATATGATTTTAGTACATAAGTAAAACGTTAAACTTAATTCTGGAGGGGTGAGAATGATCAGAAAAATTGATAAAAAGAAATGGTATTCCTTTAAGCTGTTTCTTTATGTACTGCCGTTTATTGTTCTGGTGCTTTTATTTTCCTACTATCCGCTGTATGGATGGTTGTATGCCTTTTATGATTACAGGCCGCCCAGACCGTTTTCGGAAGCGGAATTTGTAGGGCTTAAATGGTTTAAATCACTGGTGGAGAATCCGGTGAAGGTTGCCCAGCTCTGGCAGGTGCTTAAAAATACCTTTGTGATGAGCGGTATCACACTGGGAACCTCCTGGCTGCCCATGATTTTTGCAGTGTTTTTAAATGAAATTCGGTGTGTCCCGTTCAGAAAATTTGTACAGACAGTAACCACCCTTCCCAACTTTATAAGCTGGGTTCTGGTATATTCTGTGGCGTTCAGTCTGTTCAACAGTACAGGAATGATGAACACTCTGCTTATGAATCTGGGAATTATAAAGGAGCCGGTTCTGTTCCTTCAGTCCGCAGATAATGTGTGGCTTACCCAGTGGCTGTGGCTTACTTGGAAAAATTTGGGGTGGGCGGCAATTATGTATATTGCGGCAATCTCCAGCATTGATGACGAGCTGTTTCAGGCAGCGAAGGTGGATGGCGCCACGAGGATGCAGTCAATCCGTTACATAACCATTCCCAGCCTGCTCCCAACTTTCTTTGTCCTTCTGATGATGAATATCGGAAACTTCCTGTCTAATGGTATGGAGCAGTATTATGTATTTCAGAATGCTTTTAATAAGGAATATATCCAGGTACTTGACCTGTATGTGTATAACCTGGCAATGGGAAGCGGTAGCTATTCCGTTTCAGTTGCGCTTAGTATGCTTAAAAGTGTAGTCAGTGTATTGCTTTTGGTGGGAGCCAATGCGGTTTCCAAGTTCACCCGTGGAGAGAGTTTTCTGTAAGGAAACTCTCTGTGGAGAAAAGAAAGGTATGGTTATCATATGGGAAAAGAAACGGTTCATAAACAAAAAATACATCAAAGCTTTGGTGACCAGATGGTCAGTGTGACGTGTTATGTGATTTTCTCCATCTGTGCGCTGCTGTGCTTATATCCTTTTTATTATATATTTATCAATACGATCAGCGCTAACGATTTGAGCTCAAGGGGCGTGGTACTGTTTTGGCCGAAGGGAATTCATTTGAAAAACTACAGCAGTGCTTTTGGCATTGAAGGATTGTTTCAGGCGGCAAAGATTTCGGTACTGAGAACTGTGCTGGGGACGATTGGCACCGTGAGCGCTTCCGCATTTCTGGGTTTTATGTTTACTCAGGATAAGATGTGGCACAGGAAGCTGTGGTACCGTCTGATTATTGCAACCATGTATTTCAATGCAGGAATTATTCCATGGTTTTTGGTAATGAAGAACATGCACCTGACCAACAATTTCTGGGGGTATGTACTTCCGGCGATTGTATCCCCCTTTCATATCGTACTGACCAAGACGTTTGTGGAATCTGTTCCCAGAGAGCTTCAGGAGGCGGCGGAAATTGACGGTGCGGGTATTATGACAGTGTTCTTTAAGGTGATGATCCCGGTTATCAAACCGATCATGGCTACGGTTGCCATTTTTGCCGCGGTGAATCAGTGGAATGCTTTTCAGGATACGCTGCTTCTGGTTACGGATACAAGGCTTTATCCTCTGCAGTTTGTGCTCTATCAGTATCTGAATCAGGCAAGCTCTCTTTCCGCGCTGGCAAATACCAGCAGTTCCAGTTCGCTGGCGGCGGCGGCCGCCACCACGCAGACTGCCACCAGCATCCGTATGACCATTACTGTGATTGTGGTGCTGCCGATTATGATGGTATATCCTTTCTTCCAGAAATATTTTGTGAAGGGAATTATGATCGGGGCAGTGAAGGGTTAAAGATAATAGGCGGAAGCAGATTTCCGTTTGTTATAAAAAATTAACAGCAGGTATTCGGGGTGCATCTTGAGAACATCTGCAAAATCAAGATAGGAGGTAATTCATGAAAAAGCGTGTTTTAGCAACAGTACTGGCTACCGTGCTTATGGCATCTACGGTTTTAAGCGGCTGTGGAAGCGATGGTCAGAAAGAGACAAATGCCGGATCTGAGGAACCGGCACAGGAAGAAGATACGGGAGAGGGCGATTCCACACAGGAGGACACTGCCGAAACACAGGAGGAAGAAGGGGAAGCATCGGCAGCGTCGGCAGTTTCTCACGACGAGGAGCTTACCCTGGAGGTCTATGACGTGGCATCCAATTATCAGGGTCTTCAGTCCGGATGGTATGGAAAGATTTTAAAGGACAAATTCAATCTTGTATTGAACATTATTGCGCCTCAAGTGGCAGGCGACGGCGAGGCACTCTATCAGACCAGAACCGCAGCGGGGAATCTGGGAGATATTGTTTTGCTTGATAACGCAGATATGCTGGAATGTGTTGACGTGGGACTGATTGCCGACATAAGTGCGGAGATTGGAAACTATCCCAACCTGATGAAGTATCAGGAGCAGATTGAAAAGTTTAATGCAGGCATCGGAGACGGAATATGGGCGATTCCCACGGAAATGAATTCCAATGGACCGACTGCCTATATGGCAGAGACGGTTTCTTCCCTGCCGAGAATCCCCTGGGATTTTTATTCGGAGCTTGGAAAACCTGAACTGAACAATCTGGATGACCTGCTCAATGTGCTCAAGGATATGCAGGATGCACACCCTGCCAATGAAGCCGGTGACAAGGCATATGGCATGACCCTGTGGAAAGACTGGGACGGAACTTCTATTGAGAATGTCAACCAGCTTACCAAATGGTACGGACAGGAAGTAAACGGTTCTGTCTTGATTGGGGCAGACAACTCTATAACGCCTCTGACTGACAAAGAGGGGGCATATTACAAGATGCTGAAATTTTTCTTTAAAGCCAATCAGCTTGGAATTGTTGATCCGGACTCCGCAACCCAGGACTGGAATGCAACCTGTGATAAGATGAAACAGAAGAGAACTTATCTGGTGTGGAATAACTGGATGCAGGGCTTTACCAACTCTCCTGAAATCGGCGAAAAGGGCGCAAACTACATGGGTATGCCCCTTAAGGATATGACGGTGTTCCAGACTTCCGATTACTATTATGGTAGCGGACGTGTATTTGGAATCGGTTCCCAGGTAAGCGATGAGAATAGGGCACGTATTCTGGAATTCTTTGACTGGCTGGCATCTCCGGAAGGTTTGACAATCCAGCATATAGGAACGGAAGGTATTATCTACACCGTAAATGATGATGGTACATATACTCTGACAGAGGATGGTTACAACAGATTTACCTCTGAAATTCAGATTCCTGAGGATCAGGGCGGCGGCAACTGGACAGACGGCGAAAATAAGATCAATCAGTGGATTGTGGCCGGCATTGAGATGAATCCTGTGACAGGGGAAACCTACAGTTCTGATCTGTGGGCATCTTACCTTGAGAAGAACAACACCAAAACCACCAAGGAGTGGAGAGAGAAATACGGCGCTCAGAACGAAGTGGAATATTTAAAGAATAATGGTATGATGGAACCTGTTCCCAGCATTAATATGTCACTGGCGATTGACACGACAGATATTGGGCTGATACGCAGTCAGTGTAAGACAATTGTATGCGATACCTCCTGGAAGGCAATTTTTGCCGCAGACGAGGCGGCATTCGATGTTCTCTGGGATGATATGGTTTCTCAGCTTGAGGGCTTTGGATGGAATGATCTGGTAGCATTTGACACGGAGAAATATCAGCCCATAATTGATGCAAGAAAGGCAGCTCAGTAATCAGTCACAATTGAGGGAAATTCAATGGCAAGAGGCAGCGAAAGCTGCCTTTGTGCGCATATAAGGGAATGCGGAGCCTTTCCTTTTCTGGTATAATACAGATATAAATTAAGGACGTCAAAGTCCTGCTGGAGGTTTGCGATGAAGATTTGTAATCCATTATTTCAGGCGGATATGCCGGATCCTGATATTATTCGGGTAGGCAATGATTTTTATATGGTTTCCACTACCATGTTTTATATGCCGGCAGCACCCGTCCTGAAATCAGGAGATCTGCAGCATTGGCAGATCGTTTCTTATATATGCCCCAATATTGCGGACAATGATATTTATCGGCTTGAAAACGGAAAAAACGCTTATGGGAAAGGACAGTGGGCAAGTAGTCTGATGCAGTATAAGGGACGGTTCTATGCATGCTTTGTCTGTCATGATATGAAGAAAACCTATTTGTTTTCGACGGACGATATCGAAAAAAGTGACTGGGACAGAATAGAGCTGGAAGCCGTGTATCACGACATGTCTTTTCTGTGCTGGGAGGATAAGGTATACCTGGTTTATGGGAATGGGGAAATCCGCATTGTAGAATTAAAGAAGGATTTCTCAGGCGTTGTGGAAGGGTCTGACCGGCTGCTTCTTGATACTCCGAAGGAGGGGCTTAAACTGCGCTGCGAAGGGTGCCGGACTTATGTAAAGGATGGGTGGATCTATCTGCTTTTTATCGACTGGCCGGAGGATAGGGCGGAAAAAAGGGGAAAGCGGCGAGAAGTCTGTTACCGTCTTAAGGATCCTTTCGGTTCCTATGAGAGAAAGACAATTTTGTATGATGATATGTGGCGGCCGGGGTGCGGAATTGCACAGGGGCCTATTTTTGCAGATGCTTACGGTAACTGGTATTCTGTGATGTTTCAGGACAGCGGCGCTGTCGGAAGAGTGCCGTTTATAATGCCGGTGGAATGGAAAGACGGGTGGCCGGTTTTGGGCGTGGATGGGAAGGTGCCGGAAAGCTTTACGGTTCCTTTTGCGGAAACGAAGACGGAGGAAATCATCCGGAGTGACAGCTTTTCACACGGTGAAAATATCCTGAAAAAGCAATGGCAGTGGAACCATGCGCCGGATAACGATGCGTGGTCGTTTACGGAGCGCCCGGGATTTCTGAGATTAAAGAATAGGAAACCGGCGTTGGAACTGTTGGAAGCAACTAATACACTGACCCAGAGAACCAGTGCACCTTACAGTGAATTTTTGGTCAATCTGGATTGCTCCGGTATGAAAGATGGAGATTATGCCGGACTGTGTGCATTAGTGGAGCAGTATGGTCAGATTGGGGTCAGGCAAAGGGATGGAAAACGGAATATTGTACTGAGACGCCGCGAGGGGAAAAGAGCGCCCTTTGAGGTGGCAGGGAAAGGAATCAGGGCACTGAAAGAGTGGTATTCCGTGACAGAAAATGAAATTTCGATGGAAGCGGAAGGTATATGGCTGAAAATAGTATTCCGTTTTAACAGCTGGGGCCATGGCGCTGAAACTGCTGCATTTTTCTACAGCTTTGACGGGGAAAACTATTATCGTCTCGGAGAAGAGCTCGCGCTGTTCTATTCCCTTTCCATATTTGTCGGAGCTCGCATCGGAATCTTTTCTTATAATGAAGAAAAGACAGACGGCGGCTGGGCGGATTTCAGGGAGTTTATTTACCGGAATAAAGAGGAATAAAACAGGATTTTTACAGGGGGAAGAGGAATATGGAAATATTATGCTACACAAGGCAGCCGAAGGAAGATATTATATATGGAAATCGTATGGCGAATAGTATGCATCTGGCGTATCGGGGGGAGGATGGTTTGTTTCGGCCGTTCCATCATAATGAAGGGATTCTTTACGCCAAAGCCGTGGAGAATACCTTAAGCGGGGTATTGGATGCCAGAAGCATGAAAAGCCCATGGATTTTTTTAATGAAAGATGGCGGTTATGGAGTAGCTGCTGTCCGCACAGGTGCAGAAGGGGAGAAAGATCCGGATAGCGAAGGATGTATCCTGTTTTTTATCAGCGAGGATTTGGTTCATTATAAAGAGATTGGGCTTTGCCGTCTTCTGGAATCAGGATATATCGATGAAGTGCGCTGTGCGTATGATGGGGATAGACAGAGCTATAAAGTTTGCTGGAGGGGAGAAAAGAACGGCTGGCAGGAAGGGCTCTATGATTTCGGAGAGGGGACGGGAGGTACTCTATGCTCCGTAAGAAAAGCGGATGCTCCGGAAATACCGGCACCGGATGTTTTGGAGGAAGAACTTGAGCTGATAGAAGGTGCCATTTGGGGTAATGTAGTTGAGATTCCGGCAGAAACAGGAGATTATCTGTCAAAGAAGCTGTTGGTACCTGTCTGTGTGGCAATGGAGCTCTCAGAAAAAGGGCCTTTTGGAAGTGAGGATGAGTTAAAAAATGTGAAGGCTGTTGCCGTCTACAGCGATGGAAGCAGAGTGGAGCGGAAGATAGACTGGGAAAATCCTGTCGAAGGAATCGTCCGGGGAAAGGTGCATCAGGAGTATTTCCCTGCACCGTTTGCCGAACATCGTGCGGATCCGGTTTGCATGTACAAAGACGGAAAATATTATTTTTTGGCAACAAATGACGCGGATGATAACCATACCCTTTACATGAGATGTTCTGACACGCTGGAAGGTATTATAACGGCTGAAGAAAGTCTTTTTCTGGATTCGGATACTTATCCGGGAATAGGAGGGCTCCTCTGGGCACCTGAATTTCATGAGATAGATGGAAAGCTCTATGTGTTTCATGCGGCAACAGCGGGGGAGTTTTACTGTGAAGAGTCCCGTGTGCGCAGACTCAGGGAAGGGGGCGATCCTATGTGCAGAAATGACTGGTCGGAACCGATTATGGTAGTGAAAAAAGACGGCGCCCCTCTGTGTGAAGAAGGAAAAGTAATTTCCCTTGATATGACCACCTTTACCTATGAGGGAAAGGTTTATGCCATGTGGTCGCAAAGACAGTTCCTTCCGGTGGATCAGGGAGCATGGCTGTATCTGGCACAGATTGATGAAAAAGAACCATGGAAGCTTATATCCGATCCGGTCTGCATTGCAAAACCGGAATATGGCTGGGAAAATAACCATACGTATGTAGTTGAAGGGCCATTTGCCCTGGAAAGAGAGGGGCAGTTGATGGTGACCTATGCTGCGGCAGCAGTGGATGCAACTTACACAGTTGGATTGTTAAAACCTGTAGCGGGGAGCGATATTCTGGAACCTGGCAGTTGGCGAAAAAATAATTACCCGCTCATGTCCTCCAATTCAGTCAGGGGAGAATATGGTCCCGGACATAATTCCTATCTGACTGATGAAAACGGATTGGTATGGAACTTTTATCATATGCGCAGTGGAGTGGATGGACCGAGATCTTCCGCCGTCAGGAGAACCCATTTTGATGTTGACGGGGAGCCCATGCTGGACGTAACGGATGAGCTGGATTTGCCGGAAAAATTTAGATGCGTAGAAGTGCGTCTGCATACAAAATAAGAGAAGCAGGTTGCCATTCGCAGTCTAATTAAAGTATAAAAGCCAATTGTTATAGAGAGCTTCAAACCCAGTGTTTATCTATGGTTTGAGGCTTTCTGTGGTTTATCAGACTTGCATTTCAACCAGAATGTCGGTATTTTTATAAAAATATACCAATAAAGCATTGACATTTTTTAATGGTATGTATTATGGTATATAATACCAACACGTGAAAGGAAGACCATAAAATGTCGATCGTAAGGTATGTGAGTAAAAAAACAGGACGGGTTGCTGTCTATGAATCAACTTCCCATTATGACCCTGAGACAAAACAGTCCAGACCCATCCGCAAATATCTTGGCACCGAAGACCCGCAGACGGGTGAGTTGATCCCCTCGTCGGGAAAACGCGGGAGGAAAAAGGAAGCTGGCAGCAATACCAGCCATAACAAACAGGAAAAAAAGGAAACTGACTACAGGCTCCTTGCTGAGACACTGAAAAAGGAATGCATGGAAAAAGATGCCAGGATCAAGTTTTTAGAACACCGCAACCAGCTGCTGCGTTCCGCTTTGGAACGCATAAAGGAAATGGCTTCCCATCTACCGGAAGCATAAAAGAGTTTTACAGGAGGCAGCTATGGATTGTCTGTTTTCAGAACTTACCACTCTCCAATACCAGAACAAAGCCATGCGCCAGGAATTAGAAGCCTTCCGGAATGGGGAAAGGTATAAAAAGCTGCAGGCGGACCACCATAAGGTGGTAACAGGGTATATCAAGGAGATCAGCCGGTTAAAAAAGAACTGGCAAAGGCCCATGCCGACACGGCCAGGGTCCGGAACATCTGGTTTGAGGAATGCGACTCGGACTGGGAAAAGTACCAGAAATTTCTTTGCATGGGTAGAAGACTTTTCGCTGCCCACTACGAACAATTTAAGCGGGAGGGCGCTGCATGGTGTGAAGACAAAAATGAAGGTGCCAGGCCAGTTTGCATCAGCCGGGACAGCAGACAATTATGCAGCAATCCGAACTTATATAGAAACGTGCAGGAGGAACGGAATTAATGAGATGGAAGCATTGAAACGGCTGTGCAGGGGCTGCCCCTATACCGTAGAAGAAATATTCCCTCAAGCATCCCAGCCATAAAAGCATGAAGCCTATTTGAAACAAATGGCCGGCGGAATACCGGTCTATTCGTATTGAAAAAACTGTGAATAGTAACCGGCTGAAATCTGAACTGTTATATTTATATTTCCCAATCTTTGCATGGAAAAAAATATATGGTATACTGACAAATAGAATGGCAAAGAACAGGACATGACAAATGTTTATGAGAGGAAGGACTCAATGGCTACCGAAAAGCAATTAAAAACAGACGGGGTTGAGGAAGAACAATTATATCCTGAAGCATACGAGAAAGAAATAGTGGAACCTTTTAATCCTAAGGATGTGGATATTGTTTCTCAGCCAATGGTAATTTCTAATATAATTGATCAGTTAAAATATAATGATATTTTGTTGGAACCCGATTTTCAAAGACATCCTGATTTGTGGAATCCAAAACAACAAAGTAGATTAATAGAATCGCTGATTATTCGGATACCACTGCCGACTTTTTATTTTGACAGCACAAAAGACGATAAATTAATAGTAGTAGACGGATTGCAAAGACTGTACGCTATTAAAAGATTTATGGTTCTTGACAAAGAGGATTCCGACCGTCTTAGGCTGACAGATTTAGAATATTTAAGTGAATACGAAGGGAAAATATTTGAGGAGCTTCCGGCTAACATACGGAGGCGGATCAAAGCGCAGACACTGACCGCTTATGTCATTAGACCGGGAACACCTGATAAGGTAAGGACAAGTATTTTTACAAGGATTAATACAGGCGGATTAACCTTAGAGCCGGCGGAAATTAAAAATTCTGTTTATAGAGGGCAAGCCGCCAATTTATTAAAAGAATTGGCTCATTCTGAGGAATTTATCAAGGCAACCCGAAATAAAATAGATTCCTCCAGAATGCTGGACTGCGAATTTGTCAATCGTTTTCTGGCTTTTTATTTATTAGGTATAGACCAATATCCGGGTAATCTGGAAGATTATTTAAATACTGTGATGAGTAGATTGCAGACAGAGTCAGAGCATACGCTGGAAAAATGTCGCAGGAATTTTTTGAAAGCAATGAAATATGCTTCCGCTATTTTTGGAGACACGGCTTTTAGAAAAATTAATGCGGACAGACGGTATGGGAAGATTAATAAACCTCTGTATGATGCCGTAGCAGTTAATTTGGCCAGATTGGAAGTAAGGGATTGTGAAGAACTGCTGCAAAAAAAAGAAGAGTTGTCAGGCAAATATATTTCTTTATTGAATGATAAAAAATTTGTGGATATTATTACAAGAGGAACGGCAACTATTAGTAGCGTTAAAGGAAGATATGATGCAATATATAAACTTTTTCAAGAGGTATTATGTTAAAGCAGGCAGAGGGGAGTTAGTAAATGATTAACTATATACAGATAGAGAATTTTAAGTCGATACGAAAATTGTCGTTGCCGTTGGAGAATTTGAATTTATTTTTCGGAATGAATGGTATGGGTAAATCCTCTGTGATACAGGCATTATTGCTTTTAAGACAGAGCTTTTGGGAAAACCATAAATCAGGGTTGGATTATTTATATACAAATGGAGATATGATACAACTGGGAACGGGTAAGGATGTTTTTTGCCAAAGTGGAATGACTGATAATATCAGGTTTTATATTCAGTTCAGTAATAGGGTGAAATTTGATTGTTATTACAAATATGAATTGGATGCTCCGGAAAGCGATCAACTGATCAGAGTTGGAGAAAAGGAAGAGAATGACTATAATGTGTCCTTATTCTCCGAACAGTTTTCTTATCTGGGTGCGGAACATATAGGCCCTCGCAAGCAATATAGCATTGAAAATTGGAAAAAGAACGGAGTCACTAAATTAGGAATAGCGGGCGAATTTGTGGTTCCCTTTTTGGCGATGGAGGGAGAAAAAATGCGGGTGCCGGATGAGATGTGCCTTCAGACAGGGAAAACAAATCGCCTGATTGACCAAGTGTCAGCGTGGATGGCAGAAATATCACCAGGGATAAGAATAGCGGCAGAATTACTTCCTTCTATAGAAAAAGCGAAGCTTGCGATTAGTTATACTGGGAACAGATTGGTTTCTGATGCGTTCCTGCCGGTCAATGTTGGCTTTGGAATTCCCTATGTTCTTCCTCTCATTGTAGAACTGCTTATATCTGATAGAGATAGCCTGCTGTTGATCGAGAACCCTGAATCGCACCTCCATCCTAAAGGGCAGACAATGATTGCAAAATTAATATCGTTGGCAGCAGGACGTGGATGCCAGATTATTTGTGAATCGCATAGTGATCATGTGATAAACGGAGTACGAGTTGCTGTAAAAAAAGGAAAAATTGCCAATGAAAAAGTAGGAATTTCCTTCTTTTCAAAAAATAAAGAGCAAGAAACGAAGGTGGACAATATTTATATTGACAGGAAAGGAAACTTAAGCGACTATCCCTCAGGACTGTTGGATGAATGGGGGATTTTGATGACTGAGCTGATATAGAATGATAGGAAATATGGAATTTAGCTAAAGCTTTTAGAAGTACACAAGAGGTGCTTTCTGTCAAGATGACTTGCGGCAAGGAGGATTAACTAAAATTGGAGTTGTATTTTAATGAACTGTCATTAAAGGGAAAAGAAAGTATAGGTGTGGACTGTGTATCGGAGCTTATCAAAGTTTATCGTGGTTTACGAAAATATGATATAACCACATGCAGAATTGATTCGGCGGACAATTTGAAACTTTTTCAGATGATTCAAAATATGCCGGATGCCGCAAATATTAAGAATTTTTACTTTTCCTTTTTTAGGCCACCCTATGAATCAATGGCCGTGGAGCAAGAGCAGGATGAATATTTTGCACATAACTGGTCTTATGATGGCAGATCATGTATAGGATTTGCATTAGCTTCTATTCTAAATTCGGCAGGACTGAGCCTTTATGAAACAGAGTGGGATGCAGCATTTATTTCCCTGATGAAAGACGATAATGTAGATAAAGTTAGAAATATAGGCAGAGAAGAACATGTTGATCTACATATTCCGCAATTACAATCGGAAGAAGAGCCGGAGTTGGTAGAAACGGAACTACTGATTGAGGATAAAAAAATTTCTTTAAGGCACGATCATGGAATGGACATATTGACAGAGTTTTCAAAACGCTTAATCAGATGCCCTTATGTAATTGGCATTATTAACTCTTTGCCTTTTAATCCTTCTGAACGTAAATTTATTAAAAAGATACGCGAAGACGGATTGGTAGAGATTGTTTTAACGTGGACAGACCAGAGGTATGGTGTTGTCGTCAAAACTACAGGTAGAAATATCAGGGAGACAAAACGGATAAGTGAAATTATAAATGAAAAGTATGGGGGGATATAGGGAAAGCTTAAATTGCCAATATTCAAAAAATCTAAGAGAAAAGGAATCGATTACCATGAAATACAAGCTGCTTTGTACAGATATAGATGGAACACTGCTCAATGATGACAAGGGAATAAGTAAAGAGGATTGAAAAGCACTCAGATGCTCATGCACAGCATGGTGACGGATCACCGGATTCCCAAAAAGTATGCCGGACGGCTGGCTGGTTCTGGAGGCAGACACCTGGTAAGGGATGACTTTGATGAGGCTTGTTTGGATTTGGATTATCAATCTCTGCGGGTTCCTATGGACGGGCATTACCTGTCACTGAGCGCCCGGCCCGGATGGCTTCGGATGTATGGAAGGAGCGGATTATCTTCCAGGTTTTCACAGTCGCTGATAGCCAGAAGGATGACGGAGTACCGGATGGAGGCGTCAACCTGTATGGAGTTTGAGCCGGAACTGTTTAAGCAGATGGCAGGGCTGATATTCCTTTATGACACGGACAATTATCTTTATCTGCATGTTTCCAGGGATGAGGATATCGGTAAATGTATTACGTTATTGAAGGCAGAAAACAGAAGCTATGGATACCTGACAGAGTATATACCTGTCAGTGAGGGAGAAACGCTGTTCCTGAAAATTGAGATCAGGGAAAGTGGGACAACTGTGGGATAAAAAAACAGGTAGAAAGATGTGAGCGGCCAGACAGAACACTGAAAAAAACGGAGTGTCATAATTTCAAAGAAATGTGAGATGCCAAATTCTCTCTTTTGTAAATAATTCAGATTTGGTATAATGAATGTATCGAATAGAGAGCGAAATCCCCTATGCTTTTAGCCGAATGTTTTTAATACGCAATACCAGGAGGAAAAATATGGCATTATTAACACTTCAATATTACAGTACGGCCTTATGCAGGCCCAC
>CAJUPP010000073.1:11857-17147 GCA_910588325.1 uncultured Hungatella sp. | reverse complement strand
GGCGTTAATACTCTCCAGAAAACCGTCAGGAACCATGCTTCCCGCCATGGCTACCATGCTCTCCGGCGTCATGCTCTTTAACATATCCCACATTCCGGTGCCAGGTTTTACGTCAAAGTTGGTAGCCAGCTTCACGGCCTCACTCACAATATTCCCTGCTTCTTCTGAAGTAAACAGCACCTCCATGGAGTCCTTAATATTGTAGAACCCTTCCGGGAACTCCATGGGAGCCTTCAGATCCAGGTCCCCTGCCAGCTTAAACCAGTTGGCTACACCCTCGGCGCGCTCCGTAACCTCCGGGAGAACATAGATGCCAGGCTCCTTGTCCACCTTCTCCAGGACGATAGTATCCTTTAAGCCTCCTGCTTTGGCAGTAACTGTATTAAATCCTTCCTCCAGAGCCACGGTAAACACAAACACCTTATCTCCGGTCTTCTTCTCCACGCTCCTGCCGTTTAGCAGAAGCTCTACTTCAGGCTGGTTGGAGTAGACGCGGATCTGCGTAGTCTCTCCGGCGCGCTGGGCATACCGGCGGCCGCACACATGAATCATAGGATTTTGGGACCAGTAGGCATGATAAATATAATAGCTGTCCTTCTTAATCTTCCGGTCTATGGTCATCAGTCCCTTGTTGTTCCGCCCTGCCACACCGCCTTCATCCCGGGCAGCACAGCCGAAATCAAACATGTTCCACACATGGCTGGACCACATCCAGGGCCGCTCATCCAGAACCTTTGCCAGATGCTCATGATAGAGGGCCTGATACTCCTCACTGTAATCCTTGCAGGCAGGATTAGGGCCGTGGAAGGAAATAACACCCTCACAGCCGTACTCCGATAATCCCAGGCAGATATCCGGATGCTCCTTATGGAAATTGTCAAACCACGGGCCGTTATCCTCCATCTTTCCGCCGTACCAGCCAAAGTAATGGTTGTAGCTCTCCACATCGGTAATCTTGTGCATGGGACTCTGGACAGGCGTCATGGAAACATGGGCGATGGTGGTCAATCTGGTTGGATCCAGTTTCTTGGCCAGAGCGTTCAGCTCCTTATGATTCTCCACCAGCTGCTCCGAGATACCGCCGATAAGGATCTCATTGGAAATGCCCCAGAAGCAGATAGACGGATGGTTATAGTTCTGAGTAATCAGCTCTCTCAGCTGGCTGATGCAGTTTTCATGGGCAGCCGGATTCTTCTCCATCACGCTGATAAAGGGAATCTCCGCCCAGATGATAAAGCCCAGCTCATCGCAGGCATCGTAAAAATCCTGGGAATGCTGATAATGGGCCAGACGGATGGTATTGGCTCCCAACTCCTTAATAAGCTCTGCATCCATATAATGGTCTTCACGGGTCAGGGCATTCCCCTTGTACAGCTGGTCCTGATGGCGGCTGACGCCTCTTAAGGGAGTCTCCACGCCGTTGATGATAAAGCCCTTCTGGGGGTCACAGGAAAACTCCCTAACACCTACCCGTGCAGACACCTGGTCGTAAATCTCATTCCGGCGCAACAGTGTGGCAACAACCGTGTACAGATAGGGGTCATCAATATTCCAGCGATGGGCATCCTCCAGGGACACAACTGCCTTGGTGCTGTCCGCAGGACGGACCACCGAAGCCGCCTCCCTGCCTTCCTTATCCAAAATGGCATACATAACCGTAAAATTCTCGTCTCCGCCCGTAACCCAGCTTTCCAGCTCAAAGACCGCACCGTCACCGGAGGGTACCGGCGTAACCTTTAAACCAGAGCCGCCGTAGTAATCCAAATCAAAATGAACCGCCGGCACACTGATAAGGTTTACGCCCCTATATAAACCGCCGTAAAATGTAAAATCCGCGGACTGGGGATAAACCCTGTCATTCTTCTCATTGCTGCAGGCTACAGCCAGAAGATTGGCTCCATCCTCCGCGCACAAGTCGGTAATATCCGCCCGAAATGCGGAGTAACCGCCTTCATGATAAATCGCCTCCTTGCCGTTAACATATACTCTGGCCTGCTGACCGGCAGCAGGAAACTCCACATACACTTTTCCTCCCAAAAGAGGCTGTCTTGGAGCAACAAATTCTTTGACATACCAGCACTGGCCCCGGTAGTAGCTGCCGTTTCCGTCCTGGCCGTCAACAGCATTCCAGCTGTGAGGCAAATCTACACTTTCCCAGTCCTCAGGCAGCTTTGACGGCAGTCCCGCATCCTCCCGGATAAATTTCCATCCCTTGTTAAGACCGATAACATTACGCATAGCAGTTTTTCCTTCCTTTTTTGATTTGGCGCACTGCCGCAATCTCATCTTTTGTCTGTCTCAATCTCGTTCCCGTCTTTCGCAATCAGACTTATGGAGACTGTTGCCGTACACTTTGTATAGCTATAGAACTAGTTTAATCTATTTTCCTACAGATTTACAGGGTTATTTTTGGCAATATTATGAAAATTTTTTGAAAATGCCTCACCATGTTTGCACAAAGCGCAGCGCCGTTTATGGCAAAACGTTCTCTCTTCTCATGATCTCAGATTCCTCCATATTCCGGATAACATGTTCCCCCGCATCGGCCAGCTGCCTGAACTCGGCAATGGTTTCCTTCATCTGCGGAAGCGCTTTCTGCTTATACTGATTAATAGAATCCAGCGCCTCCAGAGTCTCCTTAAACGCATTTTTCAGCGTCTCCACATCAATATTGGAATCCATGGCCTGTTTTTGAATCTCCGCTCCCTGAGTATTCAGCATTCTGGATGTAGCTTCAATCATACTGTTGGTGGTCTGATTCAGAACCTTTACCTTCTCCAGAACAATCTTCTGATTATACAGGGCTCCGGCCACGGTAACCGCCACATCAAGCGCCGCAATGGTTACGGTCCTGGCACGGTTTACAGAGCGAATCAGTTCATAATTATTTTTTCGGATTACCTCCATGGCAATGATCCCGTTTTGGTTCACTGCCAGCATTTGATGAAAGTCAATCATCCTCTGTCTTAAAGGAAATAAAATCTCCTCCTCCACAAACTTTACCTTCTCCGAACCTCCGTTTAAAGCTCTCTGACGGTTTATTTGCTCTGTCAGATAAGCATCCAGCTCTTCTCCCAGGACAATCTTCTGGTTCAGTTCCTTTGTAAGCTCTCTCATAGAAGCCTGCTCCAGCTCCAGTGTGGTATTGTCATCCCTTAAAACCCTGGCTCCCTTCTCCAGAGACTCCACAATCTCCGCGATGGCGGAATCGGCCGTTTTGTACTTATTAAAATACGCTCTCACCGGATTGAACACCTTCCCCAAAGGCCCTCTCTTGACAAAGTCAATCCCTGACGGATCCAGATCCTCCATCTGTCTGGAAAGCTCCTCCAATCCCTTGGCCACAGCTCCGCTCTCGCCTCCTGCCCTGGACAAATCTCCGATTCTGGTTTTCATCAGAGCATTTCTGTCAGAGGATTTCTTCACCACATCGGCTCCGAATTCTTCAATGGCTTTTGTCAGCTCTTTCCTGTCCTCAAAATTGTCGATATCTGCACGGAGAATTTCATCCCCCTTCTCCTTGGAAACATCGGAAATCACAAGGCTGGTCTCCGAATCCACCTTTGTTTCCTGTTCCACCGCTTTCTTAATCTCTTCCTTTTTTGGAATATCCAATGTAAATGCCATATGATTCACCTCCTATTATTTTTGGAGCACTCTCGGAAACCCCCTTGCACCCATCTTTGCGGCTGATTTTCCGCCAGAAGCGCCCAAATTTAATCAACGTACGTTCCACGTACGCCTCATAAATTTGTGCACTTCTTACAAAAAATCATCTCACAAATCTGGGCACAAAGAGTTTCCGAGAGTGCTCTTTTGAATCAACACGCACCGCGTTCCCTGCTCCCTTCTCACCCTACAGGCTGGAATTAAACAGGTTTCTCAGTTTATAAACCACATCATCTGAATCCGCATTGATGCTTGCCGCCTCATTGATGGCGGAAATACTTTCCAGCGCCGGAATATCTGCATTGTATCCAATGGTATAGATGGGAATATTTAAGGCATCAAGGGGCTCTTCAATATCCTTTAAGGAATACCCCCGGTTGGTCTCCCCGTCTGACAGTACAAACATCATCAGCTTCGCATCCGGATACTCCTCCCTGGCTTTTATCAGCATATCAGCAGCCACAATAATCCCGTCAAAGGTGGCCGTTCCGCCGGCGGCGCTTAAACTTTCCACAGCTCCCTTAAAAGAAGACTGCTGATTCAGATTAAACTGCCCTACTGGTACATTGATTACCACCTCGTCCGAGTAGGATACCAGCCCTACATAATTGGTGGTATTGATATACTGCATCCCGTTGATCAGGGATGTCTTCAAAGAATTTAAAGGTTCCCCATCCATGGAACCGGATACGTCTGCTACAAACACAGCCAGAATCGGCTTTCCGCTGTCCTTCTCCTTCTTCCACAGCTCCTGGGCGTTTAACAGGGTATTTCCGTCAACCTCACTCTGCTCCACCGTATAATTCAAATCCACATTAAACCCGTATTCCTCCGCCAGCTTCTGATTCTCCTCTGTCAGGGCAAATTCTTCAAACATTTTAAGAATCTCCTTTTTCTGTGCAGGTACATTCTGAACCGTATAGAGGGGGTTGGTGTGCAAAAAGCCAAATGGCGTGAATTCATATTTTCTTGCCAGCTCCGAATTGTTGATATATGTCTGATACTCCATAACGAAGCCGTCCAGCGTCCCTGTCTCCGCCGCATCCCTCATCTGCAGAGTGGTATATGCCACAAAGGGAACATTGGCCTGAAAGGTCTGAAATCCCTTCACGGCCTCATCGCTTAAAGGATCCTTCGGATTATAGGTCTGAAGGGTGGATATGAGAAAATTAAGTCCTGTGGCAGACGCATAAGGATTGGTGTATCCCATGGCAAACTCACCGCCTGCAGTGGCATCCACAATGGTCTTTAAATTGATGGAACCATATTTTTCCACCAATTTTTTCTGCGTGTCTTTTGACAGGAGGATTCCCGCCGTATTTCCCACCAGCCTGTCACAGATCACCTCCATCTCCACCCCGTCAGCCAACAACATCTTGCCCCAGAAATCATTAGATGGGCTGTAGCCGTCAGGAATATATTTGCCGCTGCTTATATAATCCATGCCAAGACCGGAGGCCACATTGCGGATCATAACCGATACCGGCTGCCCGTCCAGTTCATATCCCGCCTTATTAAATTTCTCTGCCACTTCATTCAGCCATCCGTCTTTTCCCGGCCCGCATTTTTCCGACGTGGCAAAAACTTCCGCATAGAGGGATGTGGACGGCTGCACTGTAAT
>CAJUPP010000073.1:0-11847 GCA_910588325.1 uncultured Hungatella sp. | reverse complement strand
TCTGTGCCTCCTTTGGGTCGATCTTTTTTACATACCGTTCAATTACAGAGACAGCCGTCTCCGTATTGACCGCCTTCGTAGACTTTCCCACATTCCTGGTTAAGTTGATACCGGCAAACACGATGACAAACACCAAAATTCCGGTGGCTGCGATGATGAATATCTGATTCTTACTGTTTTTCATAAGCCCTCCTTCTGTATCATATTCCTATTTATAATATTCCAGCTGTTTTAACAGCACATCGATCTCCGAAACAGCATGATCCACCTCATGCTCCGAGTAATCTGCATTGGCCATCTCCGCCATCAGATGGTCGATTCCCAGAAGAATCCTTTCATGATTTTCCAGAACCAGGCGGAGCTCATCCAAATTCTTCTCATACAACGCTCTTTTCTCCTCCTGAATCTTATCGGGAATGTCATCCTTTCGATACTCATCGGTTGTCAGCTTCCGATACTCCGCCTCATCGAAAATAATCATCTTATTTGCCATTTTCACATATCCCTTTGACAAAGCCGCCTGGGCAGAATGGATCACTGCCATAAATTTCTGATAACTTAAGGTCTGAGCGCTAAATCTTCTGTCCGTCAGTCTTTCGAAGTTTTTCTCTGCATGCTCCATCCTCTCCATCTGGGAAAGGGCGGATTTTGCGATTCCTCCCAGAACCTTGCTGGAACAGAAGCTTTCCATCAGTTCCATTGCCTTCTGATCCGCCTTCTCCTCATTGGTTCCCAAAAGCTTTACCTCTTTCTCTGCAAGAAATCTTTTGTTCATCCAGATAAATGCAGGAACAGCCGCCGCCCCTATGGCAACAGAAGCCGCCGCTGTCACTGCATTGGAACTGAAGGGAGACAGCCCTATAAGCCCCGGCGAATACAGACAGACTGCCGCTGCGGCAAACGCCGCATTCCCTGCAAAAAATTTTATATATTTATTCAAGGCCGCACCTCTATGTATTTCAAAATTATTTTCTTTCTATTTTAGCCTCATATCGCCGAATAATCAAGAACATATTGAATGGGTTATGCTTGCTTTTCTCCGTAATTTCTGCTATCATTTTCTTATGATTTCCATAATGGAGGTGATAAATATGGATATTTCAGCATTATCCTCCATGTCGACAAGCCAGATGGTTTCAAACATGGGAGTTGCTTTATTGTCCAAGGTTCTGGATACGGCAGAGGTAACCGGCGAAGCATTGAATGAGATGATCGAGACGGCATCCGTACCGGTTTCCGGACTGGGAGAATATCTGGATATCCGGGTGTGATTCCATGCCATTTAGTTCATGTTTTGCTGTTTGAGAAATCATGAAAGTTCCGCCCGCCAGACTTTCATGGGTGGTGGTGCGTCCGCTGCCGGGCACAGGAAATGCAAAGGGTCTGCCATCTAACTGCGGCAGACCCCATAAGCGTCCTCTTTAACCTAAATCATCAAACGCAGCCGCCAATCTCCGTAACCTCCTGCTACAGCAAAAAATGCGGCTCGTCATACTCTTCTCCCAATATAGAAGGAAATGCAAGAACTAATCAATATCCAAAGGTCCCCTCCAGCGACTCATCCTGCTCAATCCAGTCCCTCACCTGAACCACCCGGTAATGGTCCTCATCATCCCTGACATACACTGTTTCAATCCCCGCATTAATAACCAGACGTTTGCACATGGAGCAGCAATTGCTGTTTTTCACATAAGCTCCCGTTCCTGCTTCTTTCCCCACCAAATAAAGGGAAGCTCCTATCATCTTCTCCCGCTCTGCACTGATAATCGCATTGGCTTCCGCATGAACACTGCGGCACATCTCATATCGCTCTCCTCTGGGAATATTCATCTTCTGACGGATACATACCCCCAAATCAGAACAGTTCTTCCTGCCTCTTGGCGCCCCCACATATCCGGTAGATATCACCTCATCATTCTTCACAATCACTGCCCCGTAAAGCTTTCTAAGACATGTCCCTCTTTTGGAAACCACCTCCGCCAGATCCAGATAATAATTAATCTTATCTCTCCGCTCCATAAATTCTCCTTCCCTTCTCTTTCTTCTCTGACCTTCTCATTCCCCGTCTCCATCTAACGGATTCTCGCAGATCCCTATAAACACCGGACATTCCTTCTCCTGAACCACATATAAAAACGGCCTGTCCAGTATCATTTCCGCCCTGCCGGAAGGCAGTGCCGCTCCCGCCCAATCCATCTGGGTAAAAGAAGCCGCCTCAATCCCATTTTCATCAATTCCGATATGTGCCTTTTGGATCACCGAATTAATCCAGCACACCTCATCACTGATCCCTGAAAAATCCGCCTTTTCCGGCGAAAAAGCAACCGGCACCCCCATTTCCTTCACCCAGGACGCCATATCCGTTCCGGAGCGTCCCCCCGCGCCAAAAAATCACACCACAAACTCCAACTGACAATCATAAGGCTCCAACTCCACATGTTTCCGATTATACTCCTTGGCCTCCACACACCCAAGTGCCTTATAAAACGCCTGAGTCTCCACCGCCGAATGCCCTGAAATATACAGCTTCCCAGCCCCTTTCCCTCTGGCCCATTCTGCCGCCGCCAAAAACATCCTCTTCCCTATCCCCTCTCCGCGCATCTCCTCCGAAACGTGAATACAGGACAAGTCCAAATACTCTTTCTTCTCCCCAAATCGTTTGGCCTCAACCGATGCAAAGCCTTTCAGCACACCATCCTTAAATGCTCCATACACCCATCCTCCTGTGACAACCGTATGCTTCAGACATTTCACCAGATACTGATACTCCCGTTCCCCCCAGTCATCAATAAACGGGTCATCCCGAATCACCCAGTTTCCTTCCTCTTTCCTCCAGCACTTCACCACCTTCTGATGCCGGATAAATTCGCCAAACAGTTCCGGACATAATTCGTCCTCACTCAATTCTCTATATTCCGTCATCCCTGCTCCCCTCTTCCAGTGTAAAACCTGCCAGCGCCCTGGCAAATGCATTATTCAAAGGCTCTGCCGCCTCCTTCTTCTGCCGATTCATATAGTTTGCCACATCCTTCTTCGACACGCCTGCCCCTTCCTTCTTCCTCCGCTCCTGAAATGCCTTCAGCTTTTCTTTATACCCGCATCTGCACACAAAAATCTGTCCTTCAGCTTTCCCTCTTAACTCCATCTTTTTATGGCAGACCGGGCATCTGGCATTGGAGATACGGGAAATAGTCTCCCTGTGGCCGCATTCCCGGTTCTGGCACACCAGCATCTCACTGTTTTTCCCCTTTACAAGCAGCATCAATTTCCCACACTCAGGACATTTCTTATTTGTCAGATTGTCATGTCGGAAACTGCCTTCCCCCTCTTTAATCTGCTTAATCAATTCCTTCGAATATCCCCGGATGTCTTTCATAAACACAGACCGTTTCAAATTTCCCCTGGCAATCTTTAAAAGCTTCATCTCCCAGTCCGCCGTCAGTTCCGGCTTGCGCAGGTCCTCTGGCACCAGTTCCAGAAGCTGTTTTGCCTTGGAAGTCAGATAGATCTCTTTCCCTCTTTTCTCCAAAAGAAAGCTGGAAAACAATTTTTCAATAATATCCGCCCTGGTAGCCACAGTCCCCAGGCCTCCTGTCTCCCCAAGGGTTTTCACCATATCCTTATCCTTTGACTCCATATAAGCCGCAGGATTTTCCATGGCAGAAAGCAGAGTGGCTTCATTAAAATGAGCCGGCGGTTTCGTCTTTCCCTCTGTCATTGAAAGGCTGACCCCCTTAAGCACATCCCCTTTCTTCAGCTGCAGAAGCTTTTCCCCCGATACTCTGCTTCCTTGCGCTCTGTTCTCTGACAATCCTCCCCACCCATCCCTTTCTTCCTCTTCAAACAGTTCCGCTAAAGATAAGCCTTCCTTTTCCGTATCATAAACCGCTTTCCAACCCATGGCAGTTACCACATTTTCCCTGGCAGTAAATGTCTCTTCCCCTATGCCCACAGTCAAAGAAATCTGCTCATACTCATAAGGCGGTTCCAGAACCGCCAGGAATCTTCTCACCACCAAATCATAAATCCGTCTCTCATCCACCGTCATATGATCAAGCTGGACAAACTGTTCCGTAGGTATGATGGCATGGTGGTCCGACACCTTACTGTTATCTACAAAAATAAGCTTCTCAGAGAACGGCTTATTTACCAGTTTTCCCGCCAGCTTCTTGTAAGGCCCCACCCCGCAGGCCTTTAACCGCTCCTTTATTGTAGGTACAATGTCTGAACTTAAATACCTGGAATCCGTTCTCGGATACGTCAGAACCTTATGGTTTTCATAAAGCCTCTGCATAATATTCAGAGTTTCCTTGGCAGAGTAATCATACCTTTTGCTGGCATCCCGCTGCAGCTCTGTCAAATCATACAGAAGAGGCGCTATGGTCTTTTTCGGAGTCTTCTTTATCTGAGATACAACAGCCTTCTGGCCCTTTAACTGCTTTAACAGCTCCTCCATCTTTACCTTGTCAAAAGACTGAGATCCGGTCAGAGTCATTCCTTCTGCCTGTGCCCGAAGCACATAGTAGGACTTTGGAACAAACTTTTGAATCTGCTCCTCCCGTCTGGCAATCATAGCCAGCGTGGGAGTCTGAACCCGCCCGCAGGACAGCTGAGCATTGTATTTGCAGGTCAGGGCCCTGGTGGCGTTGATTCCCACCATCCAGTCTGCCTCTGCCCTGCACATGGCAGCATCATAAAGAAACTCATAGTCCCTGCCATCCTTTAAGTTGGCAAATCCCTCCCTGATAGCCCTGTCTGTCACCGAAGAAATCCACAGCCGCTTCAAGGACTTTTTACAGCCGGCCTTTTTCAAAATCAGCCTTGCCACCAGTTCCCCTTCCCGTCCTGCATCCGTGGCAATGATAATCTCTCCCACATCCTTCCGGTGAATCTGTGCCTTTACCGCCTGATACTGTTTCCCTGTGGACTTAATCACTTCCAGCTGAAAAACCTCCGGAAGCATGGGAAGATCCTCCATCTTCCATTCCTTGTATTTCTTGTCATAGTCTTCCGGGTCTGCCAGGGTCACCAGATGCCCCAGCCCCCATGTAACAATATAATTCTGTCCTTCTATGGCACCGCTTATCTGCTTCGTACATCCAAGCACACGTGCAATATCCCTTGCTACAGACGGCTTTTCCGCTATGACTAATGATTTCATGATGGCTCTCTCCTGTCCTCAATCATACGATCTATATCAATTCAAATTTCCGAAACAACGCCCACAGATACGGTGCCCCGAACACTCCCAGCTTTTTAGGGCCGGTAATCAGTTCCGGATTTTCCTGAATTTTTCTGTATGCCGCATCAAAGGTACTTCTTGTAATCGATTTGCTTCTCCGGCTGATAAACATCTCGCCTCCCTTGATGGTGTAACTGAAAGGAAGTCCCTTAGCCGTAAAAAATTCTTCATTTTGGTGATGGGTAAACATCTCCCAAACTTCATCATTGGTATAGGAAGCCATAAAACTTCTCCTCTAATTTTAAATTTTTATTCTGCCCTGACCCACAAGGCCAAGGTGCCCATGTATCTCGTTTCCATAACAATCCCTGCGTCTAGTGTTCTGACTCATTTACATTTCGTCAAATGACTTGCCTGAATTTCCATCTGCCATGTTGTCGTCGGTCAACGATGCCACCGCATCGCCTCCCTCCTCCGCCTTGCAGGCTGAAAATTCATTCTGCGTCATTTAACTGAAAGTAAATGTGTCAGAACACTAGTGTACTGACTCATTTACATTTCGCCAAATGACTTGCCTGAATTTCCATCTGCTGCGTTGTTGTCGGTCAACGATGCCGCCGCATCGCCTCCCTCCACCGCTACGCCTTCGAAAATCCGCCTTGCAGATGAACAACTATCCTGCAAAGTTTTGCCAGATATAATACAGACAAGACACTAGGTTTTATTTTAATACAGTAATATCCGCCCCTATATCCACGCTTCCCACCGGATTCTGCCTTACATCCAGATACTTAAGGCCTTCCACCTGATTTAAAGGCGACAGATCCGTCACATAATTATTGTTGATCCCCAGATGAGTCAGATTTTTAAGGGACGTGACAAACTGAATGTTCGTCAGCTGATTCTCATCCAGATAAAGCTGTTCCAATCCCGGGAAGTTTACCAGAAAGTCCGTATGCCCGTCCAAAGCCACATCATCATACCAAATATCCGTCATTCCTCCGGAAGACTGAACATAAAAATTCTCTTTCAGGCTGGCATCCTTCATCTCCAGCACTCTCAGAGAAGGATTTTCCTTTACATTTGCAAAATTAATCTCATACATACAGCTGTTTAAATACAGTTCCTCCAGCCCCTGATGATTCAGCACATTGGAAATATCTCCCAGAATTTCCATGTTATTCTGGAAACTTCCCCAGCTGCTTTCCGAGTTTTTCCCGCAGAAATCCAGATACTTTAAATTCGTCATTCCATCAATAAAATTTACATTTTTCAGCGGAACTGCATAAGTCCACACCGAGTAACAGGAAAAGCTCTCCAGATTGGAAAGTGCAGACAGAGAACTGATCTCGTCAATATTGCATCCGTGAATGGACAATTCCTTTAAATTTCCCAGCCGCTTCAGCCCGTCCACAGACATAAAGCCGCTGACTTCCAGACTTGTCAGATTCGAAAGGGCAGACAAATCCGGGTCATCCTGAGACGTACTCTTATCCAGAATCAATGTCTGCAGGTTGCTTAAGGTCCCGATGGGACTGTAATCCAGCACCGCATCATTGTCAATCAGGCTTAAAGATGTAAGCTGAGGCAATTCTGCCAGCGGATCCACAGCAATGGCCTCTGTCCCCTCAACAGCCAGATCCTTCAGGTTCACCAGCGGTTTCAAAAAGCTGAACTCCCGAATAAACTCTGATTCCAGATGCAGAGATTCCAGGCCGGTCAGAACCGACAATCCGGAATAATCTGTCAGCGTGGTTGATTTCTCCGCAGAAAAAGGATCCGAACTGTCATCCTCCACAATAGACAGGGATTTCAGATTCTTAAGAGGCGTCAGCTGACGGATATCCGGAGCATACACATCATCCAGAGTAAGAATCTCCAGGTTCTCAAAAGCAGACAGCCCTTCCAGACTCTCCACTCCGTCCAGAGAAAGCTCTGTCATCTGTTCCGGATTGACCTTATCCACAATCTCCGAAATCTCCATATTCGAACAGGACAATCCCTTTAAAGAATCCATATTCTTAAGAATATCTCCACTGGGCCACCCATAAGTCAGATCCACCTTGGAAAGTCCGGTAAAACGTGCCAGATCCACGGGATCCCAATCCGAAGGCTCCAGCTGCACGGACACCTCCCGAAACTCTTCGGACTCATAAGGATCGTCAAAGCTGTATTTTACTGTAGCCGTCTCGCTTCCTTTGCGCACGCTTATGTATTTCACTTTTTCCAGATCCTGCTGCGTCACAAGATCCGGTTCTTTCCCGAAAATTCCCTTTATGGCTGCTTCGTAAAGAGGGGAAGGTTCTCCCAGTTCATAGGCCTCCTCCTCCCGGTCTGTTTCTTTCTCCCCGCCGGCAGTATAATTGGCCGCTGTTGTCATTCTGGGCTCTTCCCTGCCAGTGTCAGGTTTTTCCCAACTGATTGCCTTAAGGAAAAACACTGCAGCCATAACAGACAGCCCCACCACTGCCGCTATGGTCACTTTCATCATGGATATGGGTTCCGGCCCTGACTTTGTAGGGATGTAGCTTTCCGGTATCGGAACCGGCGTTATAGGACTTTGAGACCTTGCTCCATTCACTCCCCCCGGCCCGTTTGCACCGTATTGGTGAATGTGGTAATTAATCACATTGTCTTCTTCTAAAACGAACTGGCTGTTGCAGTACTCACACACCACAATTTTCGGATTCCCCTCCATCGGAACCAGTTTTCCCCCACAGGAAGGACATTTCAAATCAACGATTTTCATAAAAACCACCTCTTACTGTTAATGAGCACTCCCGGAAACTTCCTTGCACCCGTCTTTGCAGCTGATTTTCCGAGACCGCTCTTAATCACTTTTGACGCTTTCATCATTTTATAACAATTCCCCCTATAATTAGAGCATCAGAGCGTCCCTTTTGTAGACAGCACCCCTTCCACCCTGCCATCAATCTGAACCGCCTGGTCCAGGGCTTTTCCAAACGCCTTAAAGGCCCCTTCAATAATATGGTGATTGTTCATGCCGCTTAACTGTTTCACATGAAGATTCATTTCTCCTCCATAAGAAACCGCATAGAAAAACTCCCTCACCATCTCTGTCTCCATCTGCCCTACCCTCTCTCTGTCCAGGTTCAAATCATAAACCAGATACGGCCTTCCTCCCAGATCCAGGGCACAGAGAATCAGCGCTTCGTCCATCGGAATCATCTTCGACCCAAACCGCGCGATTCCCCTCTTATCTCCCACAGCCTTCCTGATAGCCTTTCCAAGGACAATCCCCGTATCCTCCACGGTATGGTGCGTATCCACCAAAAGATCGCCATCTACCTTCAGTTCAAGGTCAAAAAATCCATGACGGGCAAAGCTGCTCAGCATATGGTCAAAAAAACCGATTCCCGTAGAAATATCTGCTTTTCCCGTACCATCCAAGTTTAACACAAGTTTAATTTTCGTCTCGCTGGTATTTCTCTCCAACACCGCCGTCCGCGCCATCTTAAGGCCCTCCTCACATGTTTACGCTTTCTTTGTATCCCCCTCAAATCTCACTTTTATGGAGTTGGCATGGGCTGTCAGATGCTCTGCATTTGCAAATGTCATAATATCCTTATGAACTGGCTCCAATGCATCCTTCGAGTAATAGATCACACTGGATTTCTTAATAAAATCATCCACTCCAAGAGGTGAGAAGAATTTTGCCGTTCCATTGGTGGGAAGCACATGATTGGGCCCTGCAAAATAATCTCCCAAAGGCTCCGAACTATACTCCCCTATAAAGATAGCCCCTGCATTCTTTATCTTCGTCATCACCTCAAATGGATTCTTCGTCATAATCTCCAGATGTTCCGAAGCGATCTCATTGGCCGTCTCAATGGCGGCCTCCATAGACTGCGCCACCAGAATATACCCGAAATTCTCCAGGGATTTTTCCAGAATCTCCTTTCGTGACAACTCCTTCACGAATCTATCCACCTGAACCGATACCTGCTCCGCCAATTCCCGGCTGGTGGTAACCAAAATGGCAGAAGCCAGCTCATCATGCTCTGCCTGAGACAACAAATCTGCCGCCACAAACCTTGGGTTGGCCGTCTCATCAGCCAGCACCAGAATCTCGCTGGGCCCGGCAATGCTGTCAATGCTGACATGTCCGTAAACCGCTTTTTTCGCCAGAGCCACGAAAATATTCCCCGGCCCCACGATCTTGTTTACTCTTGGAATAGACTCTGTCCCAAAAGCCAGCGCCGCCACTGCCTGGGCTCCTCCTATTTTATACACCTCCGTAGCCCCTGCCAGACAGGCAGCTGTCAGGGTAACCGGATTCACCTTCCCATCCTTCCCGGGAGGCGTCACCATAACGATCCTCTCCACCCCCGCCACCTTAGCAGGAACAATATTCATCAGTACAGAAGAAGGATAAGCCGCCTTTCCTCCCGGAACATAGACACCCACACACTCCAGAGCCGTCACCTTCTGCCCCAGAAGCGTCCCGTCAGGCTTCGTGTCAAACCAGCTGCGGCGAACCTGCATCTGGTGATACTCTCTGATATTTTTCATAGCCTTTTCCATGACCGCAAGAAGTTCTGGCTCTACCAGCCCTCTGGCCTCCCTAATCTCTTCATCCGTCACCCTGACATTCTCTGCAGTTATATCCGCGCCGTCAAACTTCTTTGTGTAGGCGAACAATGCCTCATCTCTCTTTTCCTTTACCCCGTCCACAATCGCTTGAACCGTTTTGCCATAAGCATCATAATTATTGGGGTCCCTCTTTAAAAGGTCCGATAAAATATGCTTTCTGGTATCCTGATCCAAATCAACAATTCTCATGCTTTCTCCTCCAAAAGTACTGTTTTTAAATTCCTGATCAATTTCGTAATCCTCTGATTCTCCCGCTTCATGCTGACCTGATTAATTATCACCCTGGCCGACAGCTCACAGATCTCCTCCAATACTGCCAGCCCGTTCTCCCGAAGGGTAGAGCCAGTCTCCACAATATCCACAATCACCTCCGAAAGCCCCACCAGCGGAGCCAGTTCAATGGACCCGTTCAGCTTGATAATCTCCACTGTCTGATGCTTCTTATTATAAAAATAATCCTTAGCAATATTGGGATACTTGGTAGCCACCCGTATCAGCTCATGATGCCTCAAAAGCTCTCTTGCCGACTCTGGCCCGCACACACACATCCGGCACTTTCCAAATCCCAGGTCAATCACCTCATAGAGTTTCCGCCCTTCCTCCATGATGGTATCCTTCCCGCAGATCCCGATATCCGCCGCCCCATATTCTACATAGGTAGGCACGTCGTTGGCTTTTGCCAGGAAGAACCTCACTCCCAGATCCTCATTGGCAAAGATCAGTTTTCGGGAGTTCTTGTCTTTCATCTCCTCACAGGTAATTCCTACCTTCTCCAGCAAATCCAATGTCCTATATGCCAGACGTCCTTTTGTCAGGGCTATTGTCAGGTATTCCATCTGTTCCTCCTATCTGTATGCAATGTCAATTTGCGTAAAAAGAGCCTAAATGTTAATAATAGAATAACATAGCCAGGCTTAAAAGTAAATTGATTCAGCCAATCCAACGCCTGACAATTTGCAAGTTACTGTTCACAGGTACCCTGTGAACGCAACAGCACATGCCCATTTGAAATCGCCTGCGGCGATGGGGCATATGCTTTGGCCCTGAAACTGTATTGGCTCATGATGAATCAGCGGAGTGATTCGTCATGGAGTGAACCGTAACATTTGCAATCATTGGATACAGCTGTTTTTCAAAACATTTGTTACAAAGGGAACATAGAATTCCTTTATGGCCTCCAGGTTAGGATGGGTGCCCGTAGGATTTTCACCAGGTGCGGGAAGGCCGTCTTTGAGAATGTCAAACGAATATTTCCGGCACATCCTTTCGTCCGCCGTATCCAGAACGCACTCATCATAAAGATTGGCAACCACTACTCCCATCTGGGCGCAGACTGCCATCTGGATGCGGTGAAGTTCTTCCTGTACCCGGCGGTCCCGTGCTCCAAGGCGGTGTACCGCCACATATACTACAATTGCTTTTGGCCAGCTTTTCTGTATGACATCAATGGTTTTGCGGAATGCACCGGCAAATGTATCTGTATCCATACTTCTCCCCCGGACATCCCCCAGCCGTTCCAGTACCGGCTCGTAAGCATCATTGGTTCCTCCGTCAAATACGACAAAATCCGGCGTCAGATGGTGTTTTGCAGCCTCCATCACCTGATCCGTCAGAATCATTCCACCAATCCCATCTTCCCTCACCGGATTTCCCGGCATAATGCACGCCCCATTGTTGGCGTATTTTTTGACAATCATGTCTTGATCGGCTGCTACAAACTCCATAAACCCAGCCTTTTTATACAGGTGCCCATCAACAATACTATCGCCAAAAGTAAGCACTGTTCTTCCTGCCAAACTTCCCATGGTCTTGTCCTCCGTCTTATAAGTTTTCGTTTCCTTCTTTATTATCTGTTTATTATATACTTCACAGTGTGTTGGTTCAAGAGATTTTTGGCAAACCGGAAAACTCTTCTTTATTTTGGTTCCTCCATGAATTTTATGGACTATCAAGTGCTGGGATATGAAAGCCCTCTCTACAGACGCCATGCGGCATTATCGGCGGCACGGTCTTAAACTTCACATGCTCCGTATCCTGATAAGTCCCCACAA
>CAJUPP010000072.1:2268-17793 GCA_910588325.1 uncultured Hungatella sp. | reverse complement strand
CTTTTTGTCTCCAGTTATCTCTCAACCCCTCCAAAACCATAACCAGCCCCGTATACATCGGCAGTTTCTCTCTGCCTTCCACCGCATACATTTCTTGTAAGATCTTGTACGTCTCCTCACTTTCCCTATTTCCAATCCCCTCCATAGGATTGTCAATATTTTCCAGTTTAAGTTCCACTCTTTCCTGCTTCTTTAAAATTGGAAGAATCTCATTCTCAAATAACTCCAAAAAATCAGTTTTATATGCAGCTTCATAGTCACCAATAACCCCGCCTACTTTTTCCCTCACATATTCCTGCTCAACTCTTTCATTCCCTTTCAACTTTAGGGAGAAATAATATTCTAACTGGTTTGCAATATATTTTGCCGCTGAAACATCATTCTTATTACGTAAAATCTGAATTCTCTGTTGTAACCCGGCGACTGATATCTCTTCATAAAGATTCCAATTTAAAAAAACCTTAAATGTCTCTTCAGCTGTATACGAATAAATAACTGCACGTTCTGCCAATCGCTCTACAGAGAAACGTCCAATTCCTTTTTTACCTGCTTTTTTTCTTCCTTTGGGTGTATATGGCAAACTCAATTTATTGCTTGTCCCAATTACCATCCAGCGATTTTCAAATTCATCTTCTGTCATGCCACAGCCTGTATCTGCCACAATAATGCGGCTATGGGGCGTATTGGCATTTTCAATCATAATCCGTACACTTGGCGCATCTGCATCATAGGCATTTTTAACCAACTCTACAAGAGCTGTGACAAAGTCAGTGACCAGTTCACGCCCTAACTGCCCAATATGCCTTGAGTTTGTTTTAAATTGCAGATTTTTAGCCATATGCTAATACCTCACTTAAATCTATATTGCTTGATATCATTAACAGAAACCCTATAAGAAGTTTCTGTTGTCGGTGTTCCTACCATTTTAACATATTGATAAAATTCCATGCTTTGCAGAATTCTTACAGCATCCTCTAAAGTATAGGCTGAATCTTTTTTCTGTGTTATAAAATACCCCGCATAAGGAACCGCGCTTTCATCTCCCCAATAAACCCTGACCTGTTTTGTTATTACCATTGGAAGAACTAATTTTTCTCTCCATAACTCTCTAAGTGCCTGAGATCTGCCATATTCAAACCATTGCGCATTTTTATCACTTTTTCTGTCCTTTAATTTTTCTTCAAATTGTATTAAATATTGATATGCATGCGGGTACAGTCGTTTGAACTCATTTTCATTATAATTACTAATTTCCTGTCCTTCTCGTTTGTAAGGAAAAATAATATATGGTTGCTCTGCCCGCTTTTTCTTTTCACTTTTTGTACTTATCGCTTTTAGACAGATTCCTTTTTCCACCTTCCATCCTTCTATGTAAAAAAAATGTTCATCTTCCTCTGTTGGCTTAATCAAAAACGCCTCATTCAACAATGTCGCCACACTGTTATACACATCAAAATAATTGTCAAACTGCTCTTCCCCATCAGCCACCTTCTGGAAAATCCATTTCTTATTATCCTCACATAGATGACTCCTTTGAATCATTCTTTGTATACCGCTTTCACTCTCCTCATACAATATTTTATCACTATTTTTTCCACTTTCATAAAGCAGGAAAGCAACGGAACAAGTAATACCTGGAAAAACCTTTTCTCCGCTCAAGTCAACTACTCCTGTCATACCATCAACTATAAATTTGCGTAGTTCTTTCGCATATCTGTTTCGAAAAATACTAAAAGGAATCAGGTAAATCATCTTTCCATCCGATTTTAATGCTTTTATACTTGCCTCTATAAAAGCATAACAATAATCAAACCTTCCTTTTTTACACACTTCATAATGTTCCTTAAGATACTGCCTCTCTTCTTCTGTCATATCATGGTATGTAATATAAGGAGGGTTCCCAACAATAAATGATGCTTTGATTTCACCTATGTTACAGGTCAGAAAATCCTGATCCAGTATATTCCACCGTACATTCTCTATTCCGCTGGAACTACAGATTCGGTCAAGAGATTCAATACATTTTTCCCTTTGTCCCTGATTAATTTCAAATCCTATGATATCTTGGGACAGTCTTTCTGCAATATGTTCATTAGATAAACCCTGTATCTTTGCATCTTTAATATATCTATTAACTATCGGCACAAGTATATTTCCCTGACCACACGAATTTTCCAGAATAGTTTTACCTACCAGGTTTTTAACATATCCTATTCGATCCAACATCTCTTCCACATATTCGTAAGGGGTGGAAATCTGATCATTCCTATTCTTTTTCGCCATAAGCCAAACTACCTTTCTGTATACTTCAATCGCAAATTGTTCTCACTTAATCACATTCATAATATTAAAAACTATAGTTGAGTCACAACACCTGCCAATATATTTTCCTGAAGATTAACTTTTTTCATTATATGCAATTTATACGCAAAAAGCAATACATGAATAGAAATGGGGCAAAATCCAGCCAGCCACATACTGTTTTACAGATTTTGCCCCATTTCATGACATGCCGTCTCATCTTATCCTTACCCCGCGCACTCCATCCCCACCCGCAGCTTCTCCACCGCCTTCTTCTCAATCCTACTCACATAGGACCGGGAAATTCCCATAGACTGGGCGATTTCTCTCTGGGTATATTCCTTTCCTCCAAACAGCCCGTACCGCATCTGCACTACCGTCTGTTCATTGGGCTTTAAGCATTTCTTAAACACCTCATACAATTCCTTCACATCCTGACTAAGAATCATCTCATCCAAAGTATTTCTGTTTTCCGCTTCCACCACATCCACCAGGCTGACTGTCTCTCCGTCCTTATCCACTCCAATGGGTTCATAGAGAGACACTTCTCTGGAATACTTCTTGTGGGCTCTGAGAAGCATCAGGATCTCATTCTCCACACACTTGGCCGCATAAGTGGCCAGCCGGGAGCCCCTGTCTACGTTGAATGTATTTACTGCTTTGATAAGCCCGATGGTCCCCACGGAAAGCAGGTCCTCGGTCTCATAATCCGTATATTGATATTTTTTTGCCACATGGGCAACAAGCCGCATATTATGTTCGATCAATGCCATCTTGGCTTCCTGGTCGCCCTCTTTTAAGCGTTCCAGGCATTCCCGCTCCTCACGGGCCGTCAGAGGTTTGAGAAAGGTTTTCAAAGAAAGCCACCTAAAAGCTAAACTTAATAAAAGTTTATGCTTCGGTGGCTTTTAAAGTGCTTTTACACCTTTCTATGCAGCTTATACTATTTTCAATTCCGCCATGTCTCCATGGTTCTCCCGTCATTCTTTAATGATGGAACAGCCGGATCCCCGTAAAGGCCATGGCCATATTGTACTTGTCACAGGTCTCAATTACCTGGTCATCCCTTACGGAACCGCCGGGCTCGGCAATATACTCCACACCGCTCTTATAAGCTCTCTCAATGTTATCTCCAAAGGGGAAAAAAGCGTCTGATCCGAGAGCCACACCTTTCATCTGATCCAGCCATGCTCTCTTCTCCTCCCTAGTAAATACAGGCGGTTTCACCTTAAAAGTTTTCTCCCACACCCCGTCTGCCAGCACATCCATATATTCCTCGCCGATGTACACATCAATGGCATTGTCTCTGTCCGCTCGCTTGATCCCGTCCACAAACTGAAGAGACAGCACCTGAGGGGCCTGACGCAAAAACCAGTTATCCGCCTTATTTCCAGCCAGTCTGGTGCAATGAACCCTGGACTGCTGTCCGGCGCCGATTCCGATAGCCTGTCCGTCCTTTACATAACACACGGAATTGGACTGGGTATACTTTAACGTAATCAGAGAAATCAGCAGATCCCTTTTGGCTTCCTTAGGAATCTCCTTATTCTTGGTAACCACATTTGTCAGAAGCTCCTCATTGACAGCCAGTTCATTCCGTCCCTGCTCAAACACAATACCAAACACCTGCTTGTGCTCCAGCGGTTCCGGGACATACGTTTCATCCATCTGAATTACACAGTAATTGCCGTTCTTCTTCCCCTTTAAAATCTCCAAAGCTTCCGGCTCATATCCTGGGGCAATAACTCCGTCCGACACTTCCCTTTTGATAATCCTGGCTGTGTCAACATCGCATACATCTGATAAGGAAATAAAATCACCGAAGGAAGACATTCTGTCCGCTCCTCTGGCCCTTGCATAGGCACATGCCAAGGGAGACAAATCCCCCATGTCATCTACCCAGTAAATCTTCGCCAGCGTCTCGTCAAGAGGCAGCCCCACTGCCGCCCCTGCCGGGGACACATGCTTAAAAGAAGCTGCCGCCGGAAGCCCTGTGGCCGCCTTCAATTCCCTTACCAGCTGCCACCCGTTAAACGCATCCAAAAAATTAATATATCCCGGTCTTCCGCTAAGCACCGTAATAGGCAGTTCCTTCCCATCATTCATAAAAATCTTTGACGGCTTCTGATTCGGATTACATCCATACTTTAATTCCAGCTCCTTCATTGGTTTCCCCTTTCTCTTCTCATTGTTCTTATGAATCGCAGCAATCTGATCCATCACCGGTTCTTATTCAGAATTCTTGTCTCATACTCTCCCGTGGCAATATCAATATACCTGACAAACAGTGACACCTTATTCTCCTCATTCAGGTTTGTCCACAAAACATCCGCAAATCCCTCTATAGAATCTAAAATCCCCACCAGCTTAGGCTCTCCCTCAAAACTTGGCAAAGGATTTCCATCTCCGATATACGTATGGATAAAGTGGCCCTCTCCCGCCTTAGGATTCTCGTAAGCAAAGGTAAAACGATTACATGCCTTGGGGCTTCCGTTATTACTCTTCAAAATCGACATAGCATAATTATACATTCCATTCTCAATGTGGAGAATCCCCGAAATCCGAGGCGTATAATTTGGCCCGTCCGGTTCGAACTCCCTGCTTCTGAGGCTCTGTTCAAAGGTCAGCTGCCTGTCCATTCCCTCATAAATGGTATCCGTCTGATCCCCATTGGTCACAATCGTCTTATTTCCCAGCACCCTCACCGGCGCATAGATCACCAGACTTGGATCCGTCAGCTTCTCCGGATCAAAAGCCTGAGTCCGGATTCCCTCACCATCCTGCACAAACACCCTGTTTCTGCTGTTCTCACTTCTTCCCATAATAAAATAAGCCGTCACCGCCTTCTTCCCATCCGGCGTCTTTCCAATGACAATTCCTCTCCCCGGGTAAGAATTCCCTCTAAGCTCCTCACCGATATCCAACATTCTCATGATAGTTCCCTCCATTCAATACTCATTTTATTTTTATCAAAATTGTTCCCCCAGCAATCAATACGACTTCCCTCTCAGACAGCATCTCCCAATTCAGCCAGCCAACAACGCAGCCCGAAGAAATCATACATGCTGTCTCCCACCCCAACACAAAAACCGTCCAGGCACCGTTTCTCCGACACCCAGGCGGTCAACATTCTCAGGTTCTTATAAAGAAATAATAACATCCTTTTTTGCATTCTCCGGAAGCTCGTCCGCATCCATGGAAACACTCAGCACAAACGTCACATGGAACTTATTCCCAATGGTCTCCAGTTCTGCTATCGTCTCGGAAATATCCTGTCCCTCCAGGCAGGCCAGCTTCAAGAAGCTGTCTAAAAACATCATTTCCAGGTCATGATCCTGTGAAATAATCCCACAAACAAATCCAATAAACCCTGAACTATCCGTAATATCAAAGCCCTTTACATTAATCAGACGAATCTTATTATTCAATTCATACATATGCTTGGAACTTTTATCCAGATATACAATGGACCCCTCAGCTTCTTTAATCACTGCATTCGCTTTGTCCAACAGATGTTTTGTTTTTCCTTTTCCCTTTTTTCCCGCTATAATCTGCACCATAATTACATGCCCTCCTTGAGTTTATTGGTTTTGTATGAAAAGTCCATTCGTTTTTCTTTAATTATAGTATAAATAAATAGAAAAGGCAATCACTAATCGACAATTTTAGAAATTATCTTTGTCATGTTATCATATAAGCCCGGCCTGCTGGGCGCCTTTAATACCACGGAGATATACTCCTTGTTCTCCTGATCCCTGGAAGCCATAATAAGACAGTACCCTGCAGCCTGAGTGGTTCCTGTCTTTCCTGAAAAGACCGTCAGCCCCTCCGGCGTCTCCCTCTGGCCTACCATATACCAGTTGCCGCCCTCCCAGGTTTTGGTAACCGGATTGCCGTTTCCATCCACATAGTTGGCCGTATAAGCCGTGGCCCTGGTTACATCCCGAAACTTCTGATACTTTAAAGCCTCATTAAAAATCAGATACAGATCATAGGCCGTCGTATAATGGCTTTCATCCGTCAACCCATGAGGGTTCATAAAATGTGTACCTGTGGCCCCCAGCTTTTCGGCCTCTTCATTCATCATATCGGCAAAGGCCTCCACGCTGCCGGCCATATGTATGGCAATGGCCGCCCCGGCATCATTGCCGGAAGGCAGCATCAGCCCATACAATAGCTGCTCCAGCGTCAAAACATCCCCCGGATGTATATCCGCCAAAGTAGCGCCTGATTCCGTAATCACGGCGCCGTCCGTCACTGTGACAGAATCCGACAAATCTCCGTATTTCACTGCCAAAAGAATGGTCATAACCTTTGTAATGCTGGCCGGATACAGTTGTTCAAACGCATTCTTGCTGTACAGAACCTGCTGGCCGGATATATCAAAAAGTGCCGCCGCCTCCGAGGTAGTCTCATCCGGCGCAAACACAGCTTCGTCGCTTACAACGCATAAATCAGACGCAAACAGCGCCTCTTGCTCTCTATTGGTTTCTTCCGCCTCTACAGGAAACGTCCTCTCTTCAAAAGAATAAGGATGTTCCAATTCTGCCGCCCTTCCGCTGCAGCCCCACAAAAGCATACCTGCCCACAGGCAGCAGACCACATTTCTTACTATTTGTACATTTCGCGCCATTCCAAATCTCCACGCTCCATCGCCTTCACCAACAACTCTGCCGTAGCCAGATTGGTAGCAACGGGTATATTATGCATATCGCACACCCGAATGATGCTGCTTCCATCCGGTTCTGTCCGTTTTGGAGATACCGGCTCTCTTAAAAAGATGACTAGATCCAGCTGATCCTGCTCAATATCCGTACACATCTGCTGTTCTCCTCCCAGATGGCCGGACAAATATTTGTGAATATTCAAATTCGTAACTTCTTCGATTAACCTTCCTGTTGTACCTGTGGCATAAAGTGAATTTTTGCTTAAGATTCCCCGATAAGCGATACAGAAGTTCTGCATCAGCTTCTTTTTCGAATCATGAGCAATTAAACCAACGTTCATTTGTCTTCCCCCTTCATTAGTTGTTGTTTTTACGTTGTAGTCCTACATTTAATACCACTCCCATGCCCAGATAGATACTGAGCAGGGAACTGACGCCATAACTGACAAAGGGCAGCGGCAATCCCGTATTGGGAAATATGGCCGTTGCAACGGCTATATTGGCAAAGCTCTGAAACGCCAGGAGCGTCCCCATACCTACGCAGATCAGCCTGCCTGCCAGGTCCTTTGCCCTGAAAGCCATCAATAAACATTCATATATCAAAAGAAGAAACAGCGCCAGTACTACCATGGAACCTACGAACCCCATCTCCTCTCCGATTATGGCAAATATAAAATCCGTCTGCTCTTCCGAAAGAAAATTTCCATTCTTCACGGAGGCAATCTCGGTATTATTTAAACCTTTACCCCAAAGCTGGCCGGAGCCAATGGCCATAATCGAATTCTCCTGCTGCCAGTATGCTTCCGCATACTTCTGAGGATTGATCCAGGCAAGAATTCTTGTAGCCTGGTATCCTCTCAGAAAATGAATCATATCATATTGAAGCAGATAGATGAACAGCACTGTGGACGGAACCACCACTGCCAGGACTCCCAAAATCCACTTATAACTGACTCCTGAGCAGAATACAATGGAGGCAATAATCACAGTGGTTACCAGAGTCGTAGACAGATTGGGCTGTTCAAGAATCATAAAAGCCGGAACCGCAAACAAAAGAGCTGCAATTCCCAGCACAGAAACCTTATTGATCTTTTCCTGATATTTATTAAAATACCAGGAAAAGAATAAAATCAAACCGATTTTTACAAACTCCGCAGGCTGAATCTGCCCGATAACCGGCAATACCAGCCAGCGTGTCGCATTGTTTCGTCGGATCCCCATAAACAGAACTGCGGCTAAAAGACCCAGACACACTCCATAAATGATAAAACTCATGGAAAGCAGCCTGCTGTAATCAATCAGAGACAGACCAACCGCCAGAGCAAGCCCTATGCCGATCCCCATGATCTGCTTGTTAATCATGGAGGTATCCTGGTTGGTGGCACTTCCGATGGCCAGCAGACCGATTCCGCTTAGCATCAGCATATACAGAAGTATCCGAAAGTTGTATCTTCGAAAATTATAATCCAAAAAAATCATGAAAGCATCCCCTTATAAATCAGGCTGTAAATTGGTATGTATGCATAAAGGGCTGGTATTGTATCTTCAGAGCCGCAAAAGGAAGTCTTCCGGATTCCCACCTCCATTTTCCCTGAGTCCACTTCTAAGTACTTTGATATTGCATGACATATATCACTCTTAAGCATCTCTAAAAGTTCCGGGGAGCATCCCGTCTTGTCCATCACCAAAAGAAGCTTCAACCGTTTTCTGGCTACTTCTCCTGACCGTCTCCTCTGTAAACCAAGCATCCGGTCCATGATGTCCCTCCTATGCCCGTTTCAGAAAACCGGTTAATTTGGAAAACAGGTTCCGGGTTACATTGGGTATGTAAAGAGGAATATCCTCTCCCAAAAGCCGTTTGCAGATATCCATATAGGCCTGTCCGGCCGGTGTATCCATCCCTGCAAGAGGCTCCCCCTGATTGGTGGAAATCACAATAGACTCATCATCAGGAATGGCTCCCAAAAGCGGTACTGCCAGAATGTCCACCACATCATCCACTGACATCATATCACCCTTCCTTACCATATCCAGACGGACACGGTTGATAATCAGATGAATACCTGCCATATCCTGATTCTCCAAAAGCCCGATGATACGGTCAGCATCGCGGATCGCGGACACTTCAGGGGTTGTTACCACCAAAGCCCTGTCAGCGCCGGCAATCGCATTCTTAAACCCCTGTTCAATTCCCGCTGGACAGTCTAACAGTATGTAGTCAAACTCATCTCGTAAATCATCAATCATTTTTATCATCTGTTCGGGATTCACTGCTGTCTTATCCCTGGTCTGAGCCGATGGGAGAAGATACAGATTGGGATATCTTTTGTCTCTTATAAGGGCCTGCTTCATTCTGCAGTTTCCCTCCACCACGTCTACCAGATTGTAGACAATCCTGTTTTCCAGTCCCATCACTACATCCAGGTTACGAAGGCCGATATCCGTATCGATCATGACCACCCGTTTCCCAAGCATAGCCAGGCCGGTTCCAAGATTGGCAGAGGTTGTGGTTTTACCCACCCCGCCTTTTCCGGAGGTAATAACAATGACTTCACTCATGTCCTGGTTCCTCCTATATATTCCTGAGCGGCAATTTCACACTGCGCCATGTCCGGCTTTTTACCAAACAGAAACTGCCGCAATCCCTAACAATACCATTGTACCTTATATTTCGCAATATTTCCAGTATTAATTAAATTTTAATAAATCAAATAGCCCTTTTTTCATCGTCTTTATACACATTGTCCCATTTTCGACAGAAACTGTCACAGGGCCTTTTCCAAGTTTCTTTCCTTTCTCGGAAAATTGTCTGACCTGGTCAGCGATTTTTAACTGGGTCGGAGCCATCTCAAGGGCCACAATCACCATATCCTCATTTCCTGCCACACCTGCCGTCACCGAACCCCAAAGATTTCCCAACACTATCACATTTCCCTTGGCAGTGACTTTTGCCCCTCGCTCCACATCGCCGATGACTACGATACTGGTCTCAGATTCCAGCTGTTCTCCGCTCCTTAAGGTTCCCCTGAAAAACTGTCCCGTGGTTGCGGACAGCTCTAAAAGCTTCTCATTCAAAGCTTTCTCGCACCGTTTAATCCGGTTGGCGTCCTGATCTACCAGACACAGGATCTCGACCTGGGAATTCTGCGTAATCACATTGACAATGGCAAATTCCTGTTCAGGAGTCATAGGCCTTCCGGCCAATGTCAGTGTCATCTGTGCGGATCCCCAGAATTTGGCGCTCTCCTCGAATTTTGTGGCAATATCCAACAGAAGTTTTTCAAAAGGGACCTCCGGATCCAGGATAACGGTCATTCCGTATTTATTTCCCTTTATCACCACAGTACTCTTCATTACACACCACCCCTTTTCCTGTCACTTTTCCCTGCCTAAACTTAATCTCCAATCACTACGTTAGATGCTTGCAGCGCACCTGTATTTAAAATATAATCCAAATCAATGTAACCATAATACAAACGATAAACATTCTTAGCAACTGTAGCGGCATTGGTGGAGGTATAGCCGTAAGGAATATTCACTGTCACACTAATCTCCGGCCTGGAATATGGTCCGTAGGAGATAAACCATGCATGGTTTGCTCTGGTATTCTCCTGTGCCGTACCGGTTTTTCCTGCGATTTCCACTTCCAGATCCCTGAACACCGCTGAACTGGTTACTACCTGGCGCATTCCGGTCTGAACCGCATCCCATGTCTCATCTTTAATATCAACATGGTTGGAGATCTCCGGCATACCATCATCAATTACCGTACCGTCAGAGGATGTAATCTTATCGATAAGACTCAGTTCAAATACATTTCCCCGGTTGGCTAAAGCAGTCACATAACGCGCCATCTGTACGTTGGTGTAAGAGTTGGTACCCTGTCCCATGGCGGAACGCTCCGGGTCCTCAGTAGACAATGTAGGCAGATTCTCCGAAATCTCTATGCCCGAGGGATGATCAAGCCCAAACATGGTGGCATATTTTCGAATCGTCTCCAGGCCTCTCTCCGTATTGTACACACCGTTCTCATCCGTAGACATGCGGTGGGCCATCTCCGAGAAAAAGTAGTTGCAGGAGTTCTGGATTCCTCCCACGACAGTCAAATCTCCGTGGTATCCCGGATAGATCCAGCATCGAATCGGAAGGGAAATCTCCTCATAGATACCAGTACATTTCACCTCATCGGCAGTAGTCACCACACCTTCCTCCAGAGCAGCCACTGCCGTAATGGGCTTAAACGTAGAACCAGGAGCCTTCAGAACCTGGGTGGCATTGTTATAAAGAGGCAGCGACAGATCGTTATTTAATTTACTGTAATATGCCGCATCCACCGTGCCGGATAGCAGATTGTTGTCATAGCTTGGATAGGTAACCAAAGCCTTTACTTTTCCGGCATTGACATCTGTCACCGTACAGCCTGCCGTACATGGGTCCAGCGCCAGCTGCGCCGGTGTGATGGCAATCTTGGAAATCTGATCCAGCAGGAATGTATAGGCATACTCTGTTCCATTGGCTGTCAAAAGAGCCACCTGATCCTGGTCATACGCAAGGACCCCTTGAGAATACAGGGCCAGACACAGTTCTCTCCCTGTCACCACATCCTGATCCACCAGATACCGATAAATACGTTTCGTAAACCTGGTGTCCTCCTGAAGCTGCTCTATGATAAAATCCACAATTGCCTGAAAACTGTCGTCTGCACTGGAATACCGGCTGGAAATCTCCAGCTTGGTGGTATCAATCCAGTTTCCGTCAATTCCGCTGTACAGATAGTCCCGCAGGCTGATGCTCTCGTCCCTCCATGCCACAGCCTCACTGCTCTCTTTGTCAATCTTATCCCTCTGAATGATACCGATGGTATCATCACTGAGAAATGTATAGATATAGTACATATAGGAATTCATATCTTCCGGAAGCTGGGACATGACAGGAGCCGCCGGGTCATACAGCTGACGTCTTATTTCCTCCAGAATCCTCTCCCGCTCCCCTAAAAACTTCTGATGAATCTGCCTCTCAATATCTCCTGCTTCCTCTGACTCCATATGGCTTAAAGAAAGTACATTATTGTTAATCAATTGGTAATACGCATCTTTAACAGGAATCTTTTTCTTACTGGAATCCCGGTTTTCCTCCTCCGTCACATCCCTGTTTACCAGACGCCCTACCAAAATTCCGGCCAGCTGCTGTTCCAGCAGATGATAGATACCAATCTGCAGATCCGAATCAATCGTCATATAGATGTCATTGCCCGCCACTGCCTCCGTGCCGTTTTCATCTTCCTTCAGGATTCGTCCCATAATATCCACATAAAGATTTCGCACCCCTTTTTTCCCCTGAAGTTCATGCTCCATGGAGGCCTCGATACCAATTCGTCCTACCACATCATTGGCGTCATAGCTCTCGTCAATCTTTTTCAAATCTTCCAGCTGATCCGACTGCACCTTTCCGGTATAGCCAATGAGAGGAGCAAAATATACGCTGTCATTATAGATCCGAACCGTAGATTCTTCAATGCCCACTCCCCGCAAATCTGCCAGATTCTCTTCGATCTCTGTCACCGTCTCCTCCGAAACATTGGAGGAAACCGTGGTGCTCTCATATTTGTGATATTCCGTTGCAGCCATGGTATACCGGATATTTGCGATCTGAATTGCCTCCTTATCCGACAGAATCAACGGATTTCCTTTCTCATCTTTCAAAAGGTCAAGCGCATATCGTTTTTCACCTCTCAGCTGGTCAAGAACCTGGGCTGCCGTTATATTGGATGGATATTTTCCTTTCTCATCATCCAGCATGTCCACGGAAGTCAAACCGTAAAAATCTCTGAGGAACCGCTTTCTGGATGCCTCCGACGAACTGGTATACACAATATCTCCATTCTCGTCCAACGCAATCTCCAGCCTGCCCTCCACTGCCGCCCCATGCTTGTCCAGAATCCCTATCAGCTTATACAACATCAGATTCCTGGTCTGATTGGTGCGGTAAGCACCCGTATCCTGAATGGTCACGGAATAGGCAAGCTGATTGTATGCCAAAACCTTGCCGTTGCAGTCGTAAATATTGCCTCTGGTTCCAGGTGTGTACACCGTTTTCTGGATTTTCGAAACATAGGTGCTTAAATATTCCTCGCCATGTACAATCTGCATGTCAAACAGCTTGGCCACCAACGTCCCAAACATAGCAGTGAAGATCAAAGCCAGAGCAAAAACTCTGGAACCGATAACCTTTCCTAAATATTCTTTTACCGCCTCAAAAATATCTCTAAACAATGGTTGTATCTCTCCTACTCTCAAACTCCTTTAATTTCCGGTTGATGTACAGAAGCAGACGATAGATAAGTAACGTTGTGACAACAGTGAAAATAATCTCCGGCAGCATCAAATGGCGGAAAAAATAAAGGAAATTCAGTCTTCCCCGAATCAAAAAGCGGAACACATAGATATACATGTTGTATGCCAGTTCATTCAGTATACTTAAAATCAGGGGAAGCGTAATATAGTCTTAATAATAATACTGTGTGCATATCCCGTTGATATAACCCACATAAATGTAAAACAAGGTATAAAAGCCAAATGGTCCGCTGTAAAATAGATCAAGCAGAAGTCCGGCCAGAACCCCATACCACATTCCTGCCCTCTGCCCTTCAATAAATCCGAATGAAAAGGTCAGAATCAGCAAAAGGTTTGGGGCCGCGGACAAAAAGGGAATCAAGGGAAATACACAGTTCTGTATGGTAAATGCTGTGATAATCAAAGCAAGATTGATGATCGCACGCTTAAGCTTTATGTTCATGCCGCTCTCCATTTCACCACTTCCCGAAACCGGGACATGGATTGATTGCCGTCTGAGGGGCTGTTTCTTCCATTAAAAACAGGTCCGCCTCAGTCATCAGAATCGCTTCCGTCTTCCTTTACCTCCGTGATAATCAGAACCTCCTGAAGATTATGGAACTGGGCAGCCGGAATCAGGTAGCCGGAGCTGGTCAGCTGATTGCTGTCAAGAGTGATATCTGTGGCATAACCGATTAATATTCCCGGAAGGAACTTGGAACTGATATTGGAGGTAACAATCCGATCCCCGTCCTTTATATCAGAACCTGTCTGGATATTGGTAATCCGAAGACGCCCCTCTACGTATAAGGTTAAATCACCGCCTACGATACAGGTGTCTCCTGATTGAAGCGCCATGGCTCCCACCCGGCTAGAATCATCGATGATAGAACGAATCGTGGCATAGTGGGCCCCCACATCTGTGACGATTCCCACCAGACCGCCTCCGGCTATCACATTATTGCCTACGGAAATTCCGTCGGCAGAGCCTTTGTCCACCCTGAAAACCTGGAACCAGTCTCCGGAATCATTGGCAATCACTCTGGCAGCCGTTTTCTCATACTGCATGTATTCCTGATCCAAATCATATAATTCCCTGAGACGCTGCAGTTCAAACTGTTCTGCTGACAGACGGTTATTCTCCTCTGTCAGACGGTCAATTTCATTCTGCAGTCTTCTGTTTTCATCTAAGGCAGTTTTTAACTTTGTATAATCTGTCAGTTCCTCATATATCATGACGCCCACTCGGTTTACTCCTGACTGAATGGGAATCAGCACATATCCTACGCCGGTTCTTAAGGGAGTCAGCCAGTCGTCGGTAAACGAGGTAACTCCGATGAGCACAACACAAAAAACGGTAAGAATTACCAGTACATAACGATTATATTTCGATCCCATCTATAACATTCCTTCTTTTTTAAAACTGCTGTAAGAATGATCTCCGATCACCACATGGTCCAGCAGCTGAACTCCGATGAGAGAACCGGCTGCTTTGACTCGTTTGGTCAGCAAAAAATCCTCCCTGCTGGGGGTCGGGTCTCCGCTGGGATGGTTGTGAGCCAAGATAATTCCTACTGCACGATGTTTCAGGGCCTCAACAAAAATTTCCCTGGGAGACGCGATGGATGCGTTGACGGTTCCCTTGGAAATCATAATATCTTTGATTAATCCATGTTTGGTATCTAAAAACATGGCGTAAAGCTGTTCCTGCTCCATGTGCCGCATATCTTCCATATAGTACTGGGCTACTGTCTCAGGATCTTGAAAGGTGATGATCTCGGACACTGCAAAGCGCTTGCTGATGCGGCGGGACAGTTCTCCGATGCACATAAGCTGGATACCTTTTACGGTTCCGATGCCGGTTACATTCGTAAGTTCCTGCAGAGAAAGGTGGCATAGGCCTAAGATTCCGTCATGAGGATAATTTAGCGCCAGAATCTGTCTTGCGGTCTCTAAGGAGTTGTTTTGTCTGCTGCCGGTTCGAATAATGATGGACAGCAGTTCTTCGTCGCTTAAGGTTTCCGGTCCCGTCCTGACACACTTCTCGTAGGGGCGGTCATTTAGGGGGATATCTTTCATTGTTTTTCCTTCCACTTTGCCTCCTTGCGTAACTCTCCAGGTCGTAGGGAGGATGGAAATACCTTCCTTTTAGTTTAGCACAAGTGAAGGGGTGTGTATACTGATTTTATAAAAGTATAATAATTTTGTGGGAAGGCAGAGGGCTTA
>CAJUPP010000072.1:0-2258 GCA_910588325.1 uncultured Hungatella sp. | reverse complement strand
CTTAAATCCGCTAAGGACCCTAAATCGTCACCATATTCTTTTCCACCAATTTCTGCAGCGACATAAGAATCCCCAATTTCGCATGATACCAAGTCAAACCTCCCTGGAAGTAAGCGGCATACGGCGGCTTTAAAGGCCCGTCGGCGCTCAGTTCGATGGAGGACCCCTGAACAAAGGCTCCCGCAGCCATGATGACCGGAGCATCATAGCCAGGCATATCCCAAGGTTCCGGGGTCACGAAGCTGTCTACCGGAGCTGCCGCCTGGATTCCCTGGCAAAAGGCAATGAGCGCTTCTGGTTTTCCAAAGGAGATGGCCTGGATAATGTCGTGTCGTTCTTCGCTGCCGTTTGGAACTACAAAAAATCCCAGCTTCTCGTAAATGTTGGCTGCAAAAATGGCCCCTTTTAAGGCTCCTGCCACTACCGTAGGAGCTAAAAACAGCCCCTGGTAGAAAGACTGATTCAATCCCAGGCTTGCTCCCACCTCTTTTCCAAGGCCGGGAGCACTGAGGCGGTAGGAGGCTCTGTCGATACAGTCTTTTCGGCCTACAATATAGCCGCCGATAGGCGCCAGGCCGCCGCCGGGATTTTTGATCAGGGATCCGACTATCATATCTGCGCCTACATCCGTAGGTTCTATGGTTTCTACAAATTCACCGTAGCAGTTGTCTACCATACAGATGACATCTGGTTTTCGATTCTTTATAAAGGCAATCAGTTCTCCGATCTGTTTTACGGAGAAGGTGGGTCTGGTATCATAGCCCTTGGAGCGCTGGATGGTTACCAGCTTTGTCTTTTCATTCAATGCTTTTTTTATGTTTTCATAGTCAAAGGTTCCATCAGAAAGAAGGTCTACCTGACGGTAAATGACGCCGTATTCTTTTAAGGAACCCACAGAATCACGGATTCCTATGACTTCTTCCAATGTGTCATAAGGTTTCCCTGCCGGAGACAGAAGTTCATCTTTGGGGCGGAGATTGCCGGACAGTGCGATGTGAAGGGCATGGGTTCCGCTGATAAGCTGGGGGCGCACAAGTGCACTTTCTCCGTGGAAGACACTGGCATATACATTCTCCAGAATATCTCTCCCTAAATCATTGTATCCATAACCGGTTGTGGCAGCAAAATGAATATCGCTGACACGGTTGTCCTGCATGGCTTTCAGTACCTTCATCTGATTGTACTCTGCCCTGGCATCAATGGCCTCAAAACGTTCCTTTAAAGAATCTTCTATGCTTTTTCCATAGCTTAATACCTGGGAACTGATTCCCAGGCACTGGTACATGGTTTCTAATTCCATCATAATTTTGTCGTTCCTTCTATATTCATGTTCATTTAATATCAGGTACATTTTACCATACGCCAAATTATTCTACCACACTTTATCACCAAACGGCAACCATTAATTATTCTTCCTTGTCATTTTAAACTCCTCTTGTTACGTTCACAGGTACCCTGTGAAATGACTATAAGCGGCGGTACAAACACAAACCGCCGCATATGGTGGTAAGCCATATGCGGCGGCTAACTAAACTCATCATAAGTCTTGCATCCCTGCGCAAGGTCTGAAAAATCCACCACCGTCAAATCCGAAAACTCCGGCTCATACAGCTTTTCACGGATAGACTTGATCACCTCCACAGCGTGATGCCCATGATCGCCGCCGTGTTCGCTATGATGCCAAGCGGCAAGTTTTCGTCAATTACCATGACACATTTTTCATTTTGTAAATCTATTTTTAATCCTCCCGTCTTTTTCCGAAAATATTTCACGGTAAGTCCCCGGTCCCTTTCATGACCATCTCATGCAGTGGACGCAGATGGCAGGATAGCATACGCTCCCCCTTCTCCACAAACCCTATGACATAATGCTCATGGAAATGACTGCACGATTCCCTCAAAGCGGTATGCCTCCATCCTCAATTCATCATCATACACCACTGTCCTTATTTCTTTCTTCATGTGGATTACCCCCAAATTCAATTTTTGAATTTTAACAAGTGCCATTTTACCTCTTATTTTTTCCTACGTCTTGTAAAATATCTTCATTTTTCAGATTCATCAGTTTTCAGTCTTTGATACGAAAATGGAATATGCTCTTTTTCCGGAAGATATAACACAGGTAAACTACCGTGGAAATCACCTGAGAAATAGTGGTGGCAATGGCTTATTTATATTGCTGCGGTATATGACTGATCAATTCTTTGTGATTCCCGTCCTTGCCGCAGGAATACAAGTCTCCGCCGTCCGTCCTGGAAA
>CAJUPP010000071.1 GCA_910588325.1 uncultured Hungatella sp. | reverse complement strand
CAAAAAATCATCTCACAAAATCAGGCACAAAGAGACTCCGAGAGTACATAATAAACAAAAGGAGGATATACTAGATGAAAAAGCGGCTGAATTGCCTTATCTGCGCAGCAATGCTGTCCTGTATAACAGCCTGCGGGGGGAAAGAATCAGACGTTCAAACAGAAGAAACAACCACCCAGACTGCGAAAGAAGACACATCTCAGGCTGTAGAGAACCAGGAAAATCTCTACACACCGGGAACCTACACCGGAGAGGCCAATGGATATGGCGGAAAAGTATCCGTAACTATCACGGTTGACGCTTCTTCCATTACAAACGTAACCATAGATGGAGCGGATGAGACTCCCGCTATTGGAGGCGCCGCCTTAGAAGAACTGGCCGGCCAGGCCAAAAACGCACAAGGTTCGGAAATCGACGGTGTCACAGGCGCCACCATGACAAGCAATGCCGTAAAAACCGCCCTGCAGAATGCTCTGAATCAAGCCATGGGCAAAGAAGATTCTTCAGAGAAAACAGCATTGACTGACGGAGTTTACTCTGTAAAAAGCACTGGATACAGCTGGACCGGCATGATTTCTGCAGATGTAACCGTCAAAGATGGCAAAATCGAAGATATCACCATCACAGAGGAACATGAAAGCGACACCGCCGAAATCGGCCAGACTGCATTTGACCTCCTGATTCCCCGTCTCATTGAAAGCCAGAGTCTGGCCGTCGATTCCATCAGCGGCGCCACAGCCACGTCCAATGGAATCAAAAACTGTGTTTCCGAGGCTATCACCATGGCCGGCGGCGACCCTGCCCAGTGGCAGACTCCTGTAGAAAAGAAAACCGATACTGTACAGTTAGAAGGCTATGACGTTATAGTCGTAGGCCTGGGCGGTTCCGGAATCTCTGCCTACTGTGCTGCAGCAGAGGAAGGCGCAGCCGTATTTGGCATCGAAAAAGCCGCAAAACTGGGAGGACAATCCGCAACCGTAACCGGCCCCATGGTAATCCAGTCAAAGTCCCCTGCCTTTAAAGATATCGAATTTGCAAATCCGGATGACGTGTACCAGGTATGGCTGGACTATGTGGAGAGCGACGAGAAATCAGACATTATCCGCGAGGCTGTCTACAACAGCGGCACTTACCTTGATTACTACATAGACAACTTTGATTTTGAATTCGACGGGATGATCATGAGCTTTGCCAAGCCGGAGTGGAGCCAGTTCTGGACAAGATACGTTGGCGAAAACGGAAGCACTAACATTTTCGGAGCCAACAAGACATATCAGTATAACCGTGCCATGGAAAAAGCAAAAGCATTCAATGAGAAAAATGATTACATGCTGGAACTTTCCGCAACAGAACTGATCTTTGACGGAGACCAGGCTGTGGGAGTAAAAGCCGTCTGTTACGACGGAACCACCTACGAGATTTACGGAGATTCCATAATTCTGGCAACAGGCGGATATATTGGTGACGACAGTCTTGTCAAAGAGCATTTCAGCACGACCCTCAACACGGTAGCCGCAACCATCAACGACGGCGCGGGAATCAAAATGGGCCAATCCGCAGGTGGCGCCACCTACAATATGGCCGTAGATCCTATGATTCACATTTTACAGATTCCAAACCTGATAAAAAATGATGATCTGACCCCTGATCAGAAAGCCATTTTGTCAGCTCTGGCTTTGGTATCGGGAGAGAAAACCATCTCCATAGACGGTGACGCCTTAGATCTCAATGCCATCGGCACCACCAATATCTGCTCCATTCCAGGCTACCGTTACTATGTAGTCTACACCCAGGAACAGATGGATTCCTACAAAGAAAACGGCTTAACCGAAAACTTCGCCACAGCCACCTCCATGTTCATGGGTCAGGGCGGAGAACTTTCAATTGGAACCCCTATAGAGGATATGGATACCATTCTGGATGTAGGTATCCAGTACAAAAACGTATTAAAAGGTTCCATAAAAGAACTGGCAGAACAAATCGGATGTGAGGAGACAACCCTCTCCCAGGCCCTGGGCGGAGAGGACACTACCTACTATGCGGTAATCGCTGCAGGATACACATACGGAACCGTAGGCGGTCTGGACGTAAATGTCAGCATGAATGTCCTCAAAGCAGACGGATCTCCCATTGAAAACCTCTTTGCCGTAGGTACAGATTCCATGGGGGTGGAAAACGTCGAAGGAAAACCATACACCCCATGGGGTGGCCAGGCTCACTCCTGGACCTTTGTCTCCGGCTATCTGGGAGGCAAAGCTGCTGCAAAGTACGGCACTGCAAAATAACTCTATAATCATTTCCTATAACATCAGAAGGGGGACCCTCCATAAGAAGAGTCCCCCTTTTGATGTTACATTCTTTTTCATTTCAGCCCTTAAAACTGCGCATCATGCATCCACACATACCGCTCATCTTCGCACCGATCTGTCTGCAGCCAGGGATTCCCATCCAAATGCCGGATCATCCAGCAGGTATACATCTGAAATCCCGGAGCCACTGCCTGAGGATGCAGTTCCCCTCCCGGAATCGCAGAAAAACTGTTATCCACGCTCTTAAAAACCTGATCCCCAACAAAGCTGGCTCCAAACCCTTCCGGCCGGTCAAACTTAAATAGATACGTCTCTGGCTGCGGATGCCTATGGGGCAGATACCCGGACCAGTTTCCCCGGTCATTGAGCACTTCCCCCAGCACCATATTGGACTCTGGAGAAATGTCATGATCAAAGATGGTATTCACCCGTCTCTTGGCCACATTCCCAAACTTCCCAACGCTGGAATATCCCCAGGGAGCATCCTCCGGAGCATAGAGCCTGCTGCCAAACTCCTTCTCATTCTTCGTACACTGCACCAGAATCTCCGTATCCGCTTCCGCCATCACATCCACCTTATGCCCCGTACACACATGCACACACCAGGGCCCTTCTGTGAACACGTCCTTCCTGCTGACTGTCTCCGTCTTGCCATCCCAGCCATAGGTAACCTTTCCGGACAGAAGAAGAACTGCCGTCTCCTCCCCTTCTCTGCAGAAGCTTCTCGTTTCCCCCTGGCTCATCCGATATACCCGGATATCCATCATCATCTCTTTGTAATCATTGTCATAGGTGGTAAGAATCATCTCACCCTTCTCATCAAACTTTGGATAACCAAACACTTTTCCCATAGGACTCTCCTTTTCCAGCTATCAGTCATTAAACATTTGTATCAGAGATAACATAGCCCAACTTAATAAGCCCTGGACTCCCTTCTCCCCTTCAGAACCCCTTCGCATGCTTCCCGCACAGATTCTTTCTCCGAGGTAGTGGCAATCCCCACATTCCACCATGACTCATACCCATCTGTCATAGTCTTGGGAATCACCTTCAAATCAAACAGACAGGCAATCTTCTGTTTCTTCGCATCCTCCAAAGCCGCTTCCAATTCCCCAATGGTCTTACAGGTATACGCTTTCAGCCCGTACCCTTCCGCCACCTTGGCATAGTCCACCGGAATCAAATCCTCACACGGCTTCTTCCCATTGGTATACCGGAATTCCGTAGCCAGACTCCCGATTCCATGATTCATCTCCAGGTTATTAATACACCCAAATCCGCAGTTATCAAACACCAGAATATTAACCTTCTGCCTTTCCTGCATAATCGTCATAATCTCACTGTTTAACATCAGGAAACTGGAGTCTCCCACCACACAGTAAACTTCATTCTCCGGCTCCGCAAACTTCACGCCCAGCGTAGCCGCAACCTCATACCCCATGCAGGAGTAACCATACTCCGCATGATATCCGCCTCTCTTATCCGTCGTCCACATTCTCTGCATACAGCTTGGAAGAGAACCGCCTGCCGTAATAATGGTGGCATCCTTATCAATCACTCTTCGGATCGCTGCCAACGCTGCCGTCTGGGTAATCTTTCCGCCTGTCATCTTCACAAACTCCGGAATAGTCCTGGGATCCCTTGCCTTAATCAGCGGCTCAAAATCATCCCCTGTGTACTCAATACCGGCCAGATGGGTCATTTCCTTATCCCATGCCGCTTTCGCCTTCTCAATCTCATCCGTATAGGAAGAAACATACCCCGTTGCTCTCAATTTCTCGGCCAAAGCCTCAATCGTCGCCCTGGCATCACCGACTGCCTTCACTGCATCCATCTTATACGCATGGAACCTGCAGTTGTTGATGGAGACAAACTTCACATCCTCATTCTGGAACAAATGCTTGGAGCTGGTGGTAAAATCAGACATCCTGGAGCCGATGGCAATCACCACATCCGCATCTTTTCCGATAATATTAGACGCATAAGTTCCCGTAACGCCAATACCGCCCAAGCAATAGGGATGGCTGGATACACAGGCGCTCTTTCCTGCCTGGGTCTCCCCAAAAGGAATCTTAAACTCTTCGCAGAATTTCTCCACCGTCTCCCCTGCCTCAGAATACTTTACACCGCCGCCAACGATAATCAAAGGCTTCTTTGCTTCCCCAATAACCCGGGCAATATCCTCAAGCTCCTCTTCCACTGCCACAGGCCTGGTAATACGGTGGACTCTCTTCTTAAAGAAATAATCCGGGAAGTCAAAGGATTCCCCCTCCACATCCTGACACAGGCCGATACAGCAGGCACCTGTCTCCGCCGGATCTGTCAATACACGCATGGCATTAATCAACGCCGTCATAATCATCTCCGGCCTGGTGATCCGATCCCAGTATTTACATACCGGCTTAAACGCATCATTGGTAGTCACTGCCAGGCTGCTGCTCTGCTCTAACTGCTGAAGCACCGGATCCGGCTGTCTGGATGCAAAGGTATCCGCCGGGAACACCAAAAGCGGGATATTATTTACCGTAGCCGTGGCACAGGCAGTCACCATATTGGCAGCGCCAGGTCCTACGGAAGAGGCGCAGGCAATGATTCTCTTACGGTTGCTCTGTTTTGCAAATGCGATGGCCGTATGGCACATTCCCTGCTCATTTCTGCCCTGCATTACTTTTAAGCCTCCCGGGTTGCTGTCCAAAGCCTCGCCAAGCCCCACTGCAATTCCATGGCCGAAAATTGTAAAAAATCCTTCTACAAACTTTGTTTCCACTCCGTCCATGGAAACATACTGATTATCCAAAAATTTAACAATGGCCTGTGCCGTCGTCATTCTCGTCGTCTTAGTCATCATCCATTTCCTTTCTCTACCTATACTCTGGCAATCATCTCGCCAAATTTTTCTTTCTCTTCTTTAATAAATGCCTTCACAGCCTCCGGCCCCGGAAGGTCATCGGAACAATTGTTGCTTCTCACCATCATGGAAGCCTCTGCAGAGCCAAATTCCAGGCAGTCAATGACTTCCCATCCCTGATACAGGCCATACAGGAATCCGGAACCATAACCGTCCCCGCCGCCAAAGCCCTTTCTCGCATCTACCGGGAACGGTTTGATGCTGAACTTCTGTCCGTCACAGGTGTAAGCCGTAGAACCCTCCATGCCATGCTTAATCACCACGATCTTCGCATTGTACCCCTGCCACAAAGCCGCGCTTTCCTCATCCGTCATTCCCGGTTTTATCAGCTTCTCTGTCAGGTCAAACTCTTCCCTGGAACCCATGATGATATCTGCTTCCTTAGCAACCATAGAGTAATAAATGGAAATCTCGTCACTGTTCTTCCAGTTATATTCTCTGTAGTCAATATCAAAAATCACCTTTGTCTTGTTCCTCTTTGCCAGCATAACCGCCTTGATAGCAGCTTCCCTGGAAGGACTTTCCGCCAGAGCCGTACCGGAAATCAAAATCGCCTTGGAATTCTTTATAAAGTCCTCATGGATGTCATCAACATGAAGCTGCAGATCCGCAATGCAGTTCCTGTACATGAGAATATGGCTCTCTTTAGAAGAGAGCATCTCCGTAAAAGTCAGGCCCAGCTTCTCTCCGCCTGTACATTTCGTAATATTGGACGTGTCGATTCCCTGCTCATTAAAATAATCCACCACATACTCGCCGAACTGATCATCTGATACCTTGCCGATAAAACCGGCCTTCAGGCCGTGTCTGGTAACACCTACCGCAATGTTTGCAGGAGAGCCGCCTACAAACTTCTCAAACATATGTACCTTTTTCAGCGGCTTAAATTCCTCCTTCACCTGGTCATTGTAAGCAGGATTAAAGTCAATGGCCACCCGCCCAAGCAGTACCAGGTCCATAGGCCTGGCCTGGTCAAATTCAATATACTTCATCCTTTTCCCTCCATTTTTACACCTGGCACTCCCTAAAACTCTTTGTGCCTGCATTTCTCCCCCTGCCTCTGCACGCGTTTTTTCTTTGCGTGCTTTTTCAAGTTTTTGCGTGCTTCCGGTGCATTTTTTGTATATAATTATAATAGCACGCAATATCATTGCGTGCAAGTCTTTTTCGTAAAAATTCCTCCTTCTTACCCCAACGGCACCAGATTCAATGCCCAGCACCAGACCGGCAAAGCCACAATGGACAGAACCGTTGTCAGTACAATACATTTCGCAGCAAAATCTTCATCCCCATGATATTTCGCAGCCAGAATTGCCGTTGTTCCTCCTGCCGGCATGGCGGCCAACACCACGGATACCCCGGCTGCCACAGCATCCACCCGAAACAGAATACATCCCAAAAGTACTCCCACCGGAATCACAATCAGACGAATAACGGAAAAAATAACCGTAAGCTTTGACACCAGATTCTTCGCCCCGTTTTCCGCCAGAATCGTTCCGATAAAAAGCATGGTAATCGCTGTGGTACACTCCCCCAATGAACCGATGGACTTACTTAAGAAATCCGGCAGCCGAACCTGGGTCACCATAAGAACGATTCCTATTTCCGTAGCAACAATACAGGGATGGGTCAGAATTTTCTTCACCAGTTCTTTCTTGCTGGGACTCTCCGTAAAATAGGAAATCCCTGCAGACCAGGTGACAATCCTCTGTGGAATCAGATGAATCGAAGCAAATAAAAGCCCTATGGATCCAAACAGGCCCTCCGCCACTGGATTGCCCAGAAATCCAGAATTGGCACACAGGGTACCATACTGCAGAATCATCCTCTGTCTTTTAGGCACCCACCGATAACAAAATCCGCTGATAAGGAGACAGCACGCCTGCAAAGCGATGGAAATCGCCAACACCTGAAAACCGGCCTTCAGAATCTCCCTGTCCAAGGAGATGCAGAAAGCAGAAATAATATTGCATGGAAGAATCAAATCCATAATCAGATCCGTCAGGACATTGCGTCCTTCTCTGGTAATTATTTCCTTTTTCCTCAAAAAAGCTCCTATCCCCATAAGCAAAAACATCATAAGCTGCAGATCCAAAAGTCCTTCTGTCTCTACCATGTATCTCCCTCCACTAACTTCTTTCATCTGTTTCAATAACCATTCATCAATACAGCCTGCTGCCCTTTTTGTCTTTCTATTCTATCCCAGTTTCCACACCTTCGCAACGTTTTTTACCTCTTCCCTCCCCCCTTGCTACCAGATATCAGGCCTCCTTCCCAACATGCCACTTGACAAATCCCGTTTTCTATGGCAATCTGTAACCGTTATGACACTATTCAGTGCCTCAAAAAAGGAGCAAAATCATGAAAAAAACCCTTTATCTGCTATGTCATGCCGAGACCATGTTCAATGTACGGAAAAAAATACAAGGCTGGTGTGATTCCCCTCTGACAGAACGCGGACGGAAGCAGGCTCGTGCCGTAGCACGATATTTCAAGGAAAACGGCATCACCTTTGACCACGCCTATACCTCCACTGCCGAGCGGTGCTGTGACACCCTGGAACTGGTGACCGACATGCCTTATTCCAGATTAAAAGGCTTAAAGGAAATGTTTTACGGAGATTTAGAGGGAGAAAGCATTGAGAACAAATGTAAAACCTGGCAGGAATGTTCTACCTATTACCTTCCCTACGGCGGCGAATCCAGCAATACCGTGAAAGACCGGATGGTAAAAACCTTAACCGGCATCATGCACGGAAGCACACATAAGTCCATTCTGGCAGTAAGCCACAGCAGTGCATGCTTCAACTTTCTGCGGGCAGTCGTAGAGGATCCTACCTCTGAATGGGAAAAGGGATTTGAAAGCAGTATCGTATACATTTATGAATACAGTGACGACACTGAGGGATTCACTTTGAAACAGATTTTAAGGAATCTGGCAGAGGATGTATAGTTGTCCTCTTCTTTCCAAATTCTTCTATAATACGGCCGATTTCCGTATAATCACGCTGAAACAGCTCCTCGCTGATCTGTTTCACCAGAAGTTCTTCTGGAACCTTCTGCAAAATTTTATCCACAACGAATGCCTTACTTTTTTCTTTATATTTGGCCATACCGTTTATTTCCTGGATATGAGCCAGTTCAGGCCTCCACAAAAGGCCTAATTTCCGTTTCAAATTCATCTTCGGATTCTTCTGCGCTTTCCGCAGTATGTAAAAATCAATCTCATTGCTTTCCTCTGTCACAGCCTCCACCGTAATGATTCCCCACCACCAGGGCACATGTTCCTCAATATGATGGCCGTGAGTGGAACCTGCTGCCACATAATTATAGTCAAAAAACTGATCATAATCCTTCACCTGACGGCTCAGTCTGGCATAAGTATCTGCATCACTCTTAATCTCAATCCCTGCAACCGCCTCCGGAAGCACCATAACAACATCTGCGCGGGAGCGCCCCATTTGCTTTTCCTCAAGAATCCTTATCTTCCCATACTGTTCCTCTAGAAATTCAAACAGAGCCTCCCGAATATCCTTGTCGTACAGCATTTACTCCTCCTTAAAGCCAAGAGCAGACCGAAAATAACGATTCACCATAGGAAGGGCCATGCATGCCACCAAAACATCCGCCAGAGGCCCGGCCAGCTGCACTCCCAGCAGATCCATAAAACGAGGCAGCACCATAAGCGCAGGCACATAGAAAAATAACTGACGGCTCAGTATCAGAAGCGTGCTGGGCAGAGGCCGCCCAATCATCTGGAACATAGTTCCCGCATTTGCCACAAAGCTGGCAAATGGCATCGCCACACAGATCAGACGAAAGGCAAGACTTCCGATACGGATCACCTCTTCATCATCCCGAAACAGCCCTATAAGTCCCGGCGCAAATATCACGCCTATGACACAGAAAACACACATGCTGACAACGCCTGCCTTAGCCGTGAACCAGAACGCCTCTTTCACACGCCTGTGGTTTCCCGCACCATGGGAATATCCGAACACCGGCTGGGCTCCCTGTCCCAGTCCCAGAGACACTGCGTTAGACAGATACAGAAGGCGGCTGCACACGCTCATAGCCGCAATGGCCGCATCTCCCCATCCTCCGGCTACCCAGTTAAGCACCACATTGGCTATCATATTGCAGCCGTGGCGGCTTAAGCTTGGGAACCCGTTGGAAAACAGCTGAATATACTGCTCCTTTGTGCGGGACATGGAGTGAATGGATATATGTACCTGAGTCTTGCGCCGCAGGTAAAAGCTGATTAAAATTCCCCAGGCAATCATCTGGCTTAATGCCGTAGCCATGGCCGCCCCAGCGATTCCCAGTTCAAAGACAAAGATAAACAGCGGATCCAATACCATGTTCAAAACTCCGCCGAACACCTGCCCCAGCATGCTCTGCTTGCTCATTCCTTCGCCTCTTAAACACTGGCTTAGAGCCAGGCTGCTGGCGGCAAAAGGCGCTCCAAAAAAGATATATCGGCCGTAAGCCATGGCATAAGGAAGAATGGTATCGGTTGCCCCCAAAAGAGTCATCAGAGACTCCCCGGCGGCAAACCCGATCACCGCCACCAGAAACCCAAAGAAAAAGCTTAAGAAAAATCCGGTGCTTGTAACCCGCCTGGCCTCTTCTTGCTGTTTTGCTCCCAGCATCCTGGACATCAGGCTGGAAGCCCCTGTTCCCACCAAAAATCCCAGGGCATTTAAAATCATTGGAATTGAGAATACCACCCCTACGGCTGCCGTGGCGCTGGTTCCGATTTTCCCTACAAAAAACGTATCCGCCAGATTATAGACACTGGTTATCAGCATTGTCACAATACTGGGCAAAGCCAGTGACATGATTAATCCTGCCACCGGCGCTGTAGTCATCTTCTCATATTGATCCTGTTCCTCTTTATGAAGCGTTTTCATCTCATGTTCCCCTCTCCTTAATTAGTCCAGCTCCTTAAGCCCTGTGTACAATTCATAATACCGCCCTTTCAAAGCCAGCAGTTCATCATGGTCTCCCCGCTCCATAATCCGGCCGTTTTCCAACACCATAATCGCATTGGCATTCCGCACCGTAGACAGGCGGTGTGCAATGACAAACGTGGTTCTGTTGGCCATCAGCCGGTCCATGCCGTGCTCAATATGTTTCTCTGTCCTGGTATCCACAGAGCTGGTTGCCTCATCCAGAATCAGGATTGGCGCTCTGGAGACTGCAGCCCTGGCAATATTCAGAAGCTGTCTCTGGCCCTGACTTAAATTGGCTCCGTCGCCTTCCAGCATAGTATCATATCCGTCAGGCAGACGCATGATAAAGGAGTGGGCTGAAGCCGTCTTTGCCGCCTGAACCACTTCCTCGTCCGTGGCATCCAGCCTTCCATACCGAATATTTTCCCTTACGGTTCCGGTAAACAGGTGGGTATCCTGAAGCACCATGGCAATGTTTTCCCTCAGGTTATTCCGTCTGATATGGCAGATATCCACACCGTCAATGGTAATAGACCCCGACTGGATATCATAGAACCGGTTCAGCAGATTGGTAATGGTAGTCTTTCCTGCTCCCGTAGATCCTACAAAAGCGATTTTTTGTCCAGGCTTTGCATAGAGGCTGATGTCCTTTAATATGATCTTATCCGGATTATATCCGAATGTCACATGGTCAAGAACCACATGGCCTTCCATGGGATTCAGTCTCACCGCATCCCTATCATCCTCCGGCTCCGGTTTCTCATCCATCACCGCAAACACTCTCTCCGCACCTGCCAACGCAGAAAACACATTGCTGATCTGCATGGAAATTTCATTGATGGGACGGCTGAACTGTCTGGAAAAGTTTAAAAACACCGTCAGGCCGCCTACGTCAAAATTCTTAAAAATACACAGAAGTCCGCCGACACATGCTGTCAGAGAATAGTTCACCTGGCTTAAATTGCCCATAACCGGCCCCATAATTCCTCCGAAAAACTGGGCCTTAATCTGATTGTCCCTCAAATCCTCATTCAGAATCTGAAATTCTTCTTTGGCAATATCCTCATGGCAGAATACCTTTACCACCTTCTGTCCTGTGATGGTTTCCTCCACATAGCCGTTAACCGCTCCCAGGGAGGTCTGCTGAGCAGAGAAATACTTCTGGCTTCTTTTTGCCACAGCGCCGCCGGCCTTCATCATAAGGGGAATCATTACAACGGTCACAATGGTCAGATAGATATTGGTATAAATCATCAGAACCAGCGTTCCGATAATACTCAGAGTACCCGAAAACAGCTGCACCAGAGTATTGGACAGCATCTGGCCTACTGTGTCCACATCATTGGTATACCGGCTCATCAAATCGCCGTTATTGTTGGTATCATAAAAACGCACCGGCAGCTTTTGCATCCTGGAAAACAAATCAATCCTGATTTTATACAAAGCATTCTGAGCCACCGTAAGCATCACCTTAGCCTGGGCATAATTTGCCACAACTCCCACTGCGTAAATCACAGCCAGCGCCAGCAGCCCTCTTGCCAGCCCTGCCACATCCCCTCTGCTTCCGTCTACAGGAGCAATATATGTGTTGATAATCGGCCGCAGCATGTAGGACCCGGCCAGAGAAGCTACCGTATTGACAATCACACAAAAAAATGCCAGGGCCATCTTTCCTTTGTCTTCATTCAAATAAGAAAGAAGCCGTTTCACCACAGCCTTGCTGTTCTTGGGATTCCTCCGGTCCATGGCCGCTCTTCTTCCCGGTCCTCCCATAGGCCCGTGACCTCTTTTGGGTGCGGCCACTGTCCTTCCATATCTTCGTTTCAGGCTTTCTACCCTTTTTTCATTACTCATGCGCTCACCTCTTTCTCTCTGTCTCTCTGTGAATAATAAATCTCCTGGTAAGCCTCACATTCTTTCAGCAATTCTTTATGGGTTCCCATGCCGATAATCTTTCCTTCATCAAGGACCAGAATCTTATCCGCCTCTTCCACGGAACCAATCCGCTGAGCAATAATAATTTTTGTAGTATCCTTAAGGGTGGTCCGGAAACATTCCCGTATCTTTGCCTCCGTAGCCGTATCCACAGCGCTGGTGCTGTCATCCAGAATCAAGATTTTCGGCTTTTTCAGCAATGCCCTGGCAATACAAAGCCTCTGCTTCTGCCCTCCTGATACGTTGACTCCCCCCTGCCCCATATCCGTGTTATACCCTTCCGTAAAGGAAGTGACAAACCCGTCTGCCTGGGCGCTCTCTGCCGCTGCCTGGATTTCCTCCATAGGAGCCTCCTCGCTGCCCCATCTTAAATTTTCCTCGATGGTTCCGGAAAACAACACGTTTTTCTGCAGCACCATACCTACGCCGTTTCTCAAATTATAAAGAGAATAATCCCTTACATCCACGTCATCCACCAGCACCTGTCCCTCCACGGCATCATACAGTCTGGGAATTAACTGAACCAGCGTCGTCTTGCCGCTTCCTGTAGCGCCGATAATTCCAATTACCTGTCCCGGTTCTGCCGTAAAGTTCAAATTCTCCAGAACCTTTTCTCCGGCATTTTTGCTGTAGCTGAAGCTGACATTCCGAAATTCTACTTTGCCATGCTTCACCAGAAGATCCTTTCTCTTCGCTCCTTCATCCGACAGATCAATCTCCGTATCCATCACTTCATTGATACGTTTGACAGAAGCCATCGCTCTGGAACTCTGCAGAAGCACCATGGAAAGCATCATCAGGGACATAAGAATCTGTACGATATATGTGGTAAAGGCCGTTAAATCTCCTACCTGCATATTTCCTGCAATGATAATGTTGCCGCCGTACCACACCACTGCCAGAGTGGTGATATTCATGGCCAGGGTCATCACCGGCATGGCGGTGATCACGACTTTCATAGCATCCAGACTGCTGTCCCTTAAGTCCCTGTTCATCTCGGTAAATTTCTCCTTCTCGAAATCCTCCCTGACAAAGGACTTGATAACCCGCACATTGGTAAGGGCCTCCTGAATTCCTGAATTTAACCGGTCAATCTTCTTCTGCATCACCGTAAAGCGCGGAAAAGCGGTCTTCAAAATGATACCGATAGCCAAGGCCAGAAGCGGTATCACTACCAGAATCACCAGGGCCAGTTTTGCATTCATCAAAAATGCCATAATCAATGCGCCGATCAGCATGCCAGGAGCCCGAAACATCATCCGAAGTCCCATCATGGTCACGTTCTGCACCTGCTGAATATCATTGGTTAAACGGGTCACCAGGGAACCTGTGCTGTACTGGTCAATATTCCTGAAGGAAAACTCCTGCACCTTTGAAAATAAATCTCCTCTTAAGTCGCTGGTAAAGCATATGGAAGCCTTGGAAGAAAAATAAGCTCCCCCGATTCCGCCTAATGCCATAACCACGGATGTCAGTACCATGACGATTCCAACACCGATGATATAACTCATATCACGATTTGCCACACCGTTATTGATGATTAAAGACATCAGCTTTGGCAGCATGATCTCTCCGAACACCTCTGTCAGCATCAAAAGGGGGCCCAGGATAAATGCCGGTAAATACGGCTTTATATATTTTCCGTAACGTTTCAATCTACATCACTCACTTTCTGCTGTTTTATTCTGCCATTCACATTTTCTTACTGTGTCGCTCTCTTCTCCGCCTCCGCTTTTCGGCCATGTTCCTTCAGATTGTCATAAATCCGATCCAGAAACCCTTCCAGCATCCGGCACTCTTCCTTTGAAAATCCCTCAAACATAGCCCTGTCAACCTCCCAAAAAATCTGATGACTCTCCTCTATAACCGCCTTCCCCTTTTCCGTAATACATATCTGGTTACACCGGTTATCCTTCTCATCCACCAGTCTCTTGATATAGCCGCCTTTCTCCAGCTTTTTTAAGGACACTGCGATGGTAGCCGTAGATACTTCCGTCATCCTGGCCAGCTCCTTCTGAGAAATATTGGGATTGTCAGAGATAAACATCAGGATTCTGTGCTGACTCCGATAAACACCGGTATCGCTTAACCTCCTCTCCATCAATGCCCTGTGATGCTTGGCTACCCGCAGGTATTTGTCTATCAGCTGCATCTCCGGTGTCATAGGTTTAAAATAACCGCAATTTTTCACATGGTTCCGCCTCCTTTTTGTTCCTGTACCTTTCAGGCCCTCCCTAATCGTTAACTCCTTTATAATTAGTTTATTAATAATGAACTAGCTAATTAATCGTTCCATATTATAGCAGTATATTATGAAAAATGCAACTATTTTATTAATTTCCCTTAACATTTTCTTTTGAATTCTTTATTTTATCGTTTTTCGATAAAAACATATTGATATTTAATATGTTTCATGATATAGTTCCAATAAACAGTGCTGGAAAAATAAGGAGAATCCATTCCCGCAAAAGGAGGAATACAGTTTTATGAATCAACGGTTAGTTCTTTTTACCAAACGGCTTCTGGATATTATGTTCTATCTGGGATTTGTTTTAACAGTCTCCCTCCCCTTTCTTTTTCGATGGGCAGGGGAACATGTAAAAACCTTCCGCACCTATTACATTCCTTTAACCATCCTATATGTACTTTCCGGTATCCTGTGTCTGCTGATTGTGACAGAACTTCGGAAAATGTTTCACACTGTACTGGAGGACAATGCTTTCGTGGATGCCAATGTGTCCTCACTAAAGTCCATGGGAAAATACAGTTTTGCCACTTCTTTTCTGTCCGTTATCCGTATTTTTTTCTCTCCCACTCCGGCTGTGGCGGTGGTGGTCATTGTATTTGCCATCGCAGGCCTGTTCAGCATCGTGCTGTGCCAGGTGTTTGAGAAAGCAGTCCGGTATAAGGAAGAAAATGATTTAACCATATAGAAGGAGGCAGATATGGGGATTATGATTAATCTGGATGTTGTTATGGCAAAGAGAAAGATAGGTTTGACAGAACTGTCCAAAGAGGTGGATATCACCATGGCTAACCTGTCTATCCTAAAGAATAATAAGGCCAAGGCCATACGGTTTTCTACCCTGGAGGCCCTCTGCCGCACCCTGGAATGCCAGCCGGGAGATTTGATTGAATTTATAGAGGATAAACAGCCTGAATAGAACCTGCTGTCGGTATCGAAAAAAGTACAAGAAAAGCATCAAGAAATGGAGATTATTATGGAAGAGATCAAAACAACTACTGCCAGTCAAACAGCAACCGTCAATAAAGCCGAAGAAACTTCCTCTGAAACAGCAGCTTCTGCTATGGATCCGGCGTCCCGGCAGACTTCTGTAAACCAGCAAGTTTTCGCAAACCCGCAGGCCCCCGCTCAGGCAGCTAACCCGGATGTTCCTGCCCGAGATGCCCTCCTCTTCCCTGTCACCAGGAAGTTCCCTTACTTTATGGGATTGAGCCTGGCATTTGGAGCAGTTTATACTTTTTGCCTGTATAAAAATCCGGCAGGAATCACTTACCCTGTGTTTGTCGTCTTTGCCTGCCTGTGCGGAGTTTTGGCCTGCAGAGGGCTCCAAATTCCCATGAAACGGGGGAGTTATTTTCTGATGGCCGCCGCTGTACTTATCGGCATCGGGACCTGCCGCACATCGGAATGGTTTCTGATACAGATAAACGGCATCGCCTTAGTGCTTTTGGGAGTCGTGTTCGGAATCCATCAGTTTTATGATGATAAGACCTGGAATATGGGAAAATATTTCTGCTCCATCGTTGTATATTTATGCCAGGCCCTTGAGGCCCTGCCATACCCCTTCCGTCATACCTGTTCCTATATTAAAAACCAGGAAAATAAAACCATGAAAAAAATTTCCTTTTTCTTCATCGGTTTTTTAATCGCTATCCCTATGCTGGCTGTGCTGATTGCCCTTTTAGGAGCAGCAGACGCAGTATTTTCCAATCTGATTCATGAGCTTTTAGGAAAATTGCTGAAACCGGCAACTATATTCTCCGTCCTGTTTCAGTCCCTCTTTGGAGTGCTGGCACTGTACTGTTTCATCTGCGGATGCTGCCTTCACGGCCTGAAGCCGGATGCTGCCAACCGTCAGAAAGGAGAGCCTGTGATTGCATTTGCCTGTATGAGCACCATCTCTGCAGTATATCTGTTATTCTGCGGAATTCAGGTAGTCTATCTATTTATGGGAAAAGGCAATCTGCCGGAAGGATACACCTTCTCCTCTTATGCCAGACAGGGATTCTTCCAGCTTCTCTTAGTAGCCTTCTTAAATCTGATAATGGTGCTGTGCTGTTTAAAATATATCCGTCCAAACAGGGCTTTAAATGTGGTTTTAACCTTAATCTGCATATGTACCTATGTTATGATTGCCTCCGCCTGGTACCGGATGATGCTGTATGTAGGAGAATATCATTTGACCTATCTTCGGCTGATTGTATTGTGGTTTTTAGCTATGCTGCCCATTCTCATGATTGGTGTAACTCTGATTATATGGAAGACAAAATTTCCGCTGTTCTCCTATAGCCTGGCTGTGGTATCCGCCTTTTACATCGCCTTGCTGTGGGCGAAACCCGGATCCATCGTAGCGTGGGATTATGTAAACCATATGGATACCCCTTATGTCACCGAAGACGATTTTTACTTTCTGTACTATGGACTCAGTGCAGATGCAGCCCCGGCCCTCTCTACCCTTAACTTTGCCGAAAGCGCTTCCAGAGGACAGGATTACAGCACACAGCTTAACAACTATTACTCTGTCCATACCAAAAAGGGCTACTGGAAACTGGGAATTAGAAATTATAATTTTGCCCTTGCAAGGGCCCGGAAGTTGTTTCCCACCTTCCATGATGCGGGATACTGATGCCGGTTTACTAAAATCATAAGTGCTGAATTCATCCAGGCAAAAGGCGATATATGTTTATCGCCTTAAACATCCAAAATACTTTTATCCGGCCTTTCGCTTTCTTTTGGGATACGGGGTGGAATTTCTTCAATACTTTCATACTGCCCAAGCAGTCTTTTTAAATCTGCAATTTCATTGTCCTTTGCCTCAAGCTTTGCATCTTTTTCTTCTATCACCGCCTCAAGCTTCTTCTGCTGCTCCTTCTGCTCCCTCTGCTCCTTCTGGAGCTCCTCTATCATATACTTTAACGTATTCTGATCCAGTATTCTCAATGCCTCCGAAAACATCCCCAACACCTCCTCCGGTCTCTGGCGCAGCATCGCTATCTCCTCATAGATCTCCTCAAGCCACGGATACTCCCCTACTACCTTTTTTGCATCTTTCATGTTCTCCGTAGCCAGCAATGACAGCCATGCATTCCTCTGGCTTTTGTCTTTAGGATACGGGATTTTCCGGAACACGTCAAGTGCTACCAGAAAATATTCCTGAAGAAATTCCATGTTCAGCCCCGTAGCAGGAAATCCGCTCCGCAGGAAACGCATATCCTTGCTTTTGAATTTCGACATTAACCAGAGACCCATCATCCAATTCTCCTAAGAGATCCATAATTAGCAATGATTCCCCATCCATAACACTGTCTTCATTTGGAAGAACCCGCAGTACCCTGACATTTATTTCTAAAATACCGGATATAAATTTAGACAGTCGATCCGGATGAATATCCGGATGAAAGATTCGTTTGAAAAACGGGTCGTACGTAAGGGAGACACTTCGTAAGGAAGTTGTTTCCCTTTTGCCTTGTAATCAGCCAGAATGATTGGATTGTAGGCAAATTCAAATCACCATATGGAGGAACTACAAAATGGTAAAATCATTGTTTGAACAATTAGGTGGCACATATCATGCGGAAAACGGTTATTTTATCCCTGATTTGAGATTGCCAGACGAGGAGGAACAACCGATAGGCTTACTTGGACGGCGGCACTTAGACTTTCTGAAACAGTACCGTAAGGTTACATACATCAATCTTCTCACAAGCGGCAGGCTGAATACATACCTTGCCGA
>CAJUPP010000070.1 GCA_910588325.1 uncultured Hungatella sp. | reverse complement strand
ATGGGAAGCCCTGGGACTGAAGCTGAGCAGAGCGACCATGTCAAACTGGCTTCTGGTCGTCTTCCGGGACTGGCTATCCCATGTGGTCCGCCGCCTGAAGCAGGAACTGCTGAACCAGGATTACCTGCATATCGATGAGACCCATGTACAGGTGCTGAAAGAACCGGAGAGAAAGAATACATCGGATTCTTACATGTGGGTTTACTGCAGCATTAAAGATGCAGAAACTCCCATCCGGTATTTCGAGTATCAACCAGGATGGAGTGGGAAATATCCGGAAGCATTTCTGGACGGGTATAACGGCTGCATCCATACGGATGCTTATTCTGGATACAATGGAATCCCGGGTGTAAAAAGATGTCTTTGTTATACCCATCTGCGCCGTGCCTTTGTAGATGCGCTTCCTAAGGAAGTCCATACCCCTGAAGCATCCAAACCTGCGGAAGCGGTCCTTCGGCTGAACCAGTTGTTTGATATAGAAGGAGAACTGGAGGAACTGCTGCCCGATCAAAAGAAAAAAGAACGTCTCATCCGCGAGAAGCCTCTTCTCGAGGCTTTTTGGTCATGGGTTGAAGAAAATGGTGTCTCAGAACTTCCAAAATCCAAACTGTCCAAAGCGTTTGGTTACGCATTGAATCACCGTCAGGAATTTTTTAATTATCTGGAAGACGGGCATTGTTCCATCAGCAACTCACTTGCTGAGTACTGCATCCGTCCATTTGTAATCGGAAGAAAGAACTGGCTGTTTGCGGGCAGTCCGAAAGGAGCAGCCGCAAGTGCCGGAATCTATACATTGGTAGAAACAGCCAAAGCAAATGGTCTTGTGCCAATGAAGTATCTAAAATATATCCTGTCAGATATGCCGGGGAGTACATTTCTTGAAAATCCGGAATATCTGGATGACTATCTGCCATGGGATCCCATGGTACAGGAACGATGCCGATAAGATAACCACTGCCCTTTTAGTATAAGCGGCTGGTGGTTATTTTTCTATCCACTATCTTATTTGACGCTTACGCTTTATCTGCAACGGCTCTGTTGGCTGTCGGTGCATCCATGACTTCCTTCGCCGCTGGTTGGACTGAGATTGGCGATGGGGAATATGTTTATCTGGACAGCGATGGAGAGAGAATCACCAGTGAATGGAGAAGATCAGGTTCTGATTACTTCTTCCTTGATGAGAATGGTGAAGTGGCAAAGAGCAAGTTGATCACCCCAAATGACGGCGATACAGATGCTTATTACTATGTAAACAGCGTCGGTGCAAGGCTGAAAAATCAGTGGGTCCGCGTTATGAATGATGAGGGAGAAACCGTAAATGATGAAGAGCCGGAGATGTTCTGGTACTATTTAGGAACAAATGGTAAGGCATACAGGTGTGATGACGGCGGTGTAAGTGATTTTAAGAAATATTCCATTAACTATGCCGGCAAAAACAGAACCTTCTTCTTTGACACGGAAGGACGTATGGTTACCGGATGGATTATTGATTATGAGGAAAAAGATGGGAATAAAAATAACTATTACTGTACTCCGGACGATCCAGCTGGCGGATACGCGTTAACAGACTGGCAGGAACTGGAAGTACCAGATGATTGGGATTCCGCAGGAGACGAGTATGATGTTGTAGAATGGTTCAATTTTGATGGAAATGGCAAAGCAAGAAGAGCTAGTGCAGCCGGAACACCAAAAGTATGGTACAGTAATGGCTGGTATTATTCCTTTGACGAAAATGGTGTTATGCTGGATGACTGGTATGATTCTGCTCTGGCTACCAGCAATACTATCAGTGCTACCAACGCTAATGCGGAAACATTCAGCAGTTATTATGGAACCAAGCAGGGAAGCGGCTGGGTTTACACAGATAAGAATGATGACGGAGAGTATGATTACTATTATCTGGTAACTTACAGAGACAGAACAAATGAAAAGAAGAATGTTCCATTTAATTCTTTTGCGGATGATGAGAATCCTGCAATGATGAGGGCTAAGTCCATAAACGGTAAGATTTATCTGTTTGATACGGACGGTACCATGAAAGATGGGCGGCAGATTCTTCAAACGAAAGATAAGGCTATTGACGGTGCCGATGGAACCGTTGATAATAGGTCGGATCGCACTTGGGGTGGAGTTCCGTTTAAAGAGTTAGAGGCTGGTACTTATTACTTCAACAAGGGTAACGGTGTTAAGGGACAGATGATGTATGGCAAGCAGACCGTTGAAAAAGATGGCGAAACCTATCATTACTATTTCGATAAGAAAACCGGAAGGGCAGTTACAAATGCAGTAGTTGATGGCTGCTATTATGGTCCTGATGGAGATATGGTAAAAGCGGATGACGGCAATCCTACCGCAATTGTAGAAGTAAGGGGCGGCGATGTAGCAATCAGAAAAGGAAGCAGTGGAACGGTTACCGAGTATATCGCGGGAGGTAGCTACGTAATTGTAACCTCCAACGGCAAACTGAAAACTTCCACCAATGGTTATACAAAGGTTGATGGCGACCAGTATAAAGTAACGAAGACTGACGCCGGGAAAAAGGACGGAGTTTCCATATCGACGTGGGGTGTTGATCGAAAGAATGACTAACGATTAATTCAGTCAAGTTTCCGAAGGTTAGTATCCATTAGGGAAGACTATTGTTGGATTAGACTGTTACCCCCAAATAAAGAACTGCTATATTTGGAAGATAATTTCCGGTATAGCAGTTTTTTATTTGTTTCTGTTGTATGGTTTTAACAGAAATAGGTTCTTATGATGCGGTTGTCCGGTTAATCATTGTATAAACCATATCGCATTATTTTCCGTTATGTGCCATTCCCCCACACATAACCTCACCAGGTAATCCGAATTATTGAGGTGGGAAAAACAGTTGTAAAAATGGGGGATTTCTGTTGATTTTGAGGCATTTTTAACTACGATTTTGGTATTGAATTTGTACTGAAAAAGATGTTGCAATGCCACAGTAACCAAGAGTATAATAAACATATAGAATTTATATAATAACATACGGGAACTAAAGGGGATACGGATGGGAAAGACAGATACGGACAGTACTATTGCATATCAAAATAAAGACATTGTTTCCAAACTTTTTGGAGAGAGGATGAAGGGAAAACGCCTTTCCCTGTTTGGCCTGGAAAGTGATTTAAAAGTGGTTGACGCCAAGCCGACCAATATCCCAATTGTTCAGGCCAGGGAACTCCGGATGGATAACCTGTTTGAGCTGGAGGACGGAAGCATAGCGATTATAGATTATGAAAGCACCTATAAGGAGACCAATTTTATTAAGTATGGAAAATATATCATGGATGTTGCTGAACGGTATTTAAGGGAAGGGATGTGCCCGGATATCCATATGATGGTATTATATACTGCGGATATTGAGGAAACAGAGTCCGCCTGGAACCGGACTGCCTGCAGTATACGGACAGAACCCTCCTATTTGTTAGGAGTTTCGTCGGAAGAATGGCTGGATGATGCCAGTACATGCATTGCGAACAATACGGTAACGGATGATGTCCTTATGCATCTGGTTCTGTTGCCCTTAACTTACAAGGGAGCGGATAAGAAACAGGAAGCTATTAAAACATGTGTGGATTTGGCAAGGAAGATACCGGATCAGGAGAAAGAGATATTTGTCTTGGCAGGAATGATAACTTTTACCGATAAGATAATAGACAAAGAAACCCGACAGTATATTAAGGAGGTGTTAGGATTGACACAGATTGGAAAGATGCTGATTGACGAAGGCAGAAAGGAAGGCAGAAGGGAAGGCAGACAAGAAGGCAGAAAGGAAGGCAGACAAGAAGGCGATATTGAAAGGGCAAAAAAAACGGCACGTAATATGCTGAAAAGAGGAACTTCAGTCAAAGATGTTGCAGAAATTTTGGAACTTCCCTTGGATACGATTGAGTCGTGGATGGGCGAAACACTTACAATTGTATAGAATATTGAATTGGTGTAGATTTCTCAAATTAACTGTTTATCATGATGCTGGGGCCAAAAGGTATCTATACGAGAAAGTGTTTTAATTATTTCTGAATTGTGCATTGTACAAATCTGTTCACGACCTATTTTCTGCTATAGTGTAAGGAGAATTTTGCACATGATTTCAAATTAATTAACGCAACTTTGCGATACATGACCTTTTGACCCCAGCATCTTATCATTAAGTAAATAGCTAAATCTGTAAAGAACTGTTGTACTGGATAAATAAAGAACTGCTATACTGGAACACATATCTCTTTCCAATATAACAGTTCTTTATAGTTCAGGCTAAGAATTAAATGTAATGCTATTAATTCAATAAACAGACATCTGTATAAAAATCAGGCATGAAATCCCACTAATTATTTTTTGGGAAGGGCATCATACTCTTCTTTTGTTAATACCTGCCAAGCCTGTTCCTCACCTGACGCATCTTTCCCAGGCTTATATACCCTATACTTTTCACCGTCAACAGTCGTATAACCGCTTGTAGAAGTTTTAACTTTGCCGTTAGAAGATACAATTATTCTGCTTCCTGCCGGAATTTTGTCAGATTTTCCTCTAAAGGTTACTTCATAGTCAATCTCCACAATGCTATTCGAATTACCGTCGTCGGCTTTTATCATTTTTCCATCATCGCCGTAGATGGAGCCATCAATTACTTCTTTTTCAATTGCCCTTCCGGTATTCTTATCGAAATAGTAATAATCGACCTCGCCATCCTTCTCAACTTTTTGTTTACCATACATCATTTGACCCTTAATACCACTAGCCTTAGTAAAGTAATAAGTGCCATACTCTAGTTTCCTGGTTGAAATATTACCCCAATCATCTCCGCTCTTGTCAAAGTTGTCAGCGTTCAGTGTCTGCAGGTCATCCTTCATTACACCATCTTCATCAAACAGATAAATCTTGCCATTAATAGCTTTGGCTCTCATCTTTCCATCGTTATCAAAAGAGTTAAACGGAATGTTCCTTGTTACTTTATTATCATTATCTTTATAATTTACCAGATAATAATAGTCATACTCTCCGTCATCATTCTTGTCTGTGTAAATCCAACCGCTTCCCTGCTTGGTTCCTGAAGCACTGGTAAATGCAGCGGCATCAACATTAGAGGCACTGGCAGTAGCGCTGGTAGCCACACTCACATCGGATGTATACCAGTCACTCAGCATGACACCGTTCGTGTCAAAGGAATAATACCAACCATTAGAATACCATACTTTTGGTTTTCCTATTGTATCGGATCTTCTTGCTTTGCCGTTGCCGTCGAAGCAGAACCATTCCACAACATCATATTCATCTTTTTCTGCATCCCAATCATCCGGTACTTCCAGTTCATGCCAGCCAGTTAATGCATATCCGCCAGCTGAATCGTCCGGAGTACAGTAATAGAGGTTTTTCTTGCCATCCTTTTCCTCATACTCAATCCATCCGGTAACCATACGGCCTTCTGTATCAAAGAAGAATGTTCTGCTTGAACCGGCATAGTTAATGGAATATTTCTTAAAATCATCTTCACCAGTACTATCATTCCTGTATGCTTTGCCGTTTGTCCCAAGATAGTACCAGAACATCTCGGGCTGTTGATCATTTACGGTTTCATCGTCCTCGTTTATGACACGAACCCACTGATTTTTCAGTCTTGCACCAACGCTGTTTACATAATAATACGCATCCGTGTCGCCATCATTGGGGGTGATTAACTTGCTCTTAGCTATCTCGCCATTCTCATCAAGGAAGAAGTAATCAGAACCTGATCTTCTCCACTCACTGGTGACTCTCTCTCCATCGCTGTCCAGATAAACATATTCCCCATCGCCAATCTCAGTCCAGCCTTTAGCGAAGGAAGTCATGGATGCACCGACAGCCAACAGAGCCGTTGCAGATAAAGCTGCAACTAATTTTGTTTGCTTTCTCATAATGAATGCACTCTCCTTTTTCCTTTTTTGAATTTTCCTTATGAAAATCCTAATTGCATTACGAGGTAATTATACTTCCTATAATCCGAATTATCAATACTTTTTTGACATTTTTTACATTTTTTTATAAAATGGTATAAATGCTATGTATTGATGTTTGGATTGGGAAGTATCCCTTCCTCAATCACACGATTAGTATAATACACTTTTTTAAAAAATGCTATAACTTTTCTCTGTGCATTTTCTTACATAAAGCTTACGAAAGCCGCTTTTCATTCTTAAATTGTATGCGTATTAATACAATCTTCGACAAACCCTTGTTTTTCGATTAATCTGTGTTATAATGTTCATATCTTATCAATTATCTTTATTTTTGAACGGAGGCACATATGGACAGATATGCTTTAATCTGCAGAACCATATTGGAACACCCAAAAGCAACTCAGCGCGATATGGCGCAGATTCTGGACTTTTCTCTTGGCACCATCAACAGTCTGGTAAAAGAATGTTTATCTGATGGAAAGCTTTCTCTTTCTGAGGATGGTTCTTACCAGGTCACAAAGCAGGGAATGGAATTCCTAGAACAGTATCGTGTAAATGGCGCTCTGATTATCGCTGCCGGTTTCGGTTCCCGTTTTGTCCCCCTGACTTTCGAGACTCCTAAAGGTCTTTTAGAAGTCTTTGGAGAGCGGATGATCGAGCGGCAAATCAAGCAGCTCCATGAGGCAGGAATTCACAATATCACCATCGTTGTCGGATATCTGAAAGAAAAATTTGAATATCTGATCGATAAATATGATGTAAATCTTCTCTATAATAAGGAATACTCTTCAAAAAATACATTAACCACCGTATACCATGCCCGTGAGTTTCTTCGCGGAAAAAATATGTACCTGCTCTCTTCCGATAACTGGATGAAGGAAAATATGTTTCATACTTATGAATGCGGTTCCTGGTACTCTTCTGTCTTTAAAGAAGGCGAAACTTCCGAATGGTGCTTTTCTTTTAATAAGAAAGGAAAAGTACGGCGCGTGGAAATCGGCGGCCGGGATGCCTGGGTGATGTATGGACCGGTATTTCTGACCGCATCATGGCTGGATGCGTATCTTCCTGTGCTGGAAGCCTACTATCATCTTCCGGGAACAGAGCAGTTCTACTGGGAACATGTTTATATGGAACTTATAAATGGTACGGCTCAAAAGCGTCTCGCAGAAGCAGGTATTGCTTCCATAGGAAATTATCCGGTAAATCATCTGCCAATGCTTGCAGAAAAAGCCTGTCTTTCCGTCAATCGTCAATCCTCTACACAGGTTTATGAATTTGAAAATCTGGAGGAACTTCGAATTTTTGATACGAAATATCAAAACCATTCTGACAATCAGGCTATGGAACTGGTGTCCGAAGTATTTCATATACCGGAGTCAGAAATACACAATATCCGCTGCCTGAAATCCGGCATGACCAACAAATCCTTCTTGTTTCAGGTATCCGGCAGGCAGTATATCTGCCGCATCCCAGGGCCGGGAACCGGCCTTTTGATTAACCGGAAACAGGAGGGAGATGTATTTGAAGCGGTCAAACCATTGGATATCACGGAACATATTATTTATTTTAACCGTGAGACCGGTTATAAAATTGCGGAATATTATGAAGGAGCACGAAATGCTGATCCTGAAAGTACAGAAGATATAAAGCAGTGTATGACACTTTTGAAAAACCTTCATAACTCCGGAATACGGTTAGACCATTCCTTTGATATCCGGGAACGCATCGGATTTTATGAGAATTTATGCAAAAGTCACGGTGGCATTCCATTTGAAGATTACAACGAAGTTCACCATTGGATGATTTCTTTGATGGATTATCTGGATGGACTTCACCGTCCTGAGACAATTTCTCATATAGACAGCTGTGTAGACAATTTTCTCTTTCTTCCGGATGGAAGGCTGAAGCTGATCGACTGGGAATACTCCGGGATGTGTGATCCGTTGATTGACATTGCCATGTGTGCCATCTACTCTTACTACAGTGATGAGAAGATCGATCGCCTCATGGAAATCTATCTGCAGAGAATACCCACATCAGAGGAACAGATTGTGGTTTACTCCTATGTAGCTTTAGGCGGTTTTTTATGGAGTCTGTGGGCAGTTTATAAAAGTGCTCTGGGAGAAGAATTTAGCGAATATACCATTATCATGTATCGTTATGCCAAACGTTATTACCGAAAAATAGCTAGTGTACTGACTCATTTACTTTCAGCCAAATGACGCAGAATGAATTTTCAGTCTGCAAGGCGGCGGAGGGAGGCGATGCGGTGGCATCGTTGACCGACAACAACGCGGCAGATGGAAATTCAGACAAGTCATTGGGCGAAATATGAACGAGTCAGTACACTAGTATATGGTTGCACCAGCCTCTATAAATCTTAAGAAAATGAGCCTTATTTTGTCTATAAATTTTATAATTTTTATGGTATACTTATAAGATAACAATTTTAAGAAACCTGGAGGAAGTTTAATGATACAACGAAAGCAGATAAGCGCTGTCCTTTTGGCCGGATTTCTGGGAGTGATGACACTGGCTCCGACCTCTGATGTGCTGGCTGCCACCGGTTGGAATAAGAGCGGAAATTCATGGGTTTACTATGATACCGACGGCTCCTTAAGGAAAGGATGGCTGGGTACTACGGATGGTACTTACTACTATATGGATCTTTCCACTGGCAAGATGAGCCTGGGCTGGAAACAGATTAATAATAAGTGGTATTATTTTCGCCCTAATGGTACTATGGTAGCCAGCAGCTGGATTACGGACAACGGGCATTTCTACTATCTGTTTGAAGACGGGGTTATGGTTACCGGCTGGCTGAAAATAGGCAATGACTATTACTATTTGAGAAGCGGCGGCGCTATGACTGTCGGCTGGTGGCAGATGGATAATGGGTGGTTTTATGCAGATACCAACGGAAAGGTTGCCATTGGATGGAAACTGATTAATAATTCCTGGTACTATTTTGGAATTGATGCCAAGATGCTGATCGGATGGCAGAAAATTAACAATGCCTACTATTACCTTAACAGTGATGGTAAGATGCTGACCGGATGGCTCAGTGATGGTACCAATAAATATTTTATGGATACCAATTCCGGTACTATGGCTGTAGGCTGGAAGCTGATAGACGGATATTGGTATTATTTTAATGAGTCAGGACATATGCTGACCGGATGGCTGAATTTAAACGGTAAGTATTACTATCTGAATCCATCCAATTCCGGCAGGATGGTAGCAAATACAACCATGACCATCGATGGCATATCCTATACCTTTGATTCCAGCGGTGCCTACCAGTCCAGCAATACCGGGTCGCCTATAACCAATAATTCTCCAAACACTACGAATAATTATGGTCCGGGAGGAACCGGTTCCTATACTCCTTCCTCCACCACACCATCTCCTTCGAATAATAACTCCACTACACCTGGCGGCTCTTCATCAGGAAACATCACCTTGGTTCCAGGAATGACCGGCGGTCCTGGCAGCAGCCGGTAAATAAACCACAGCTGTTGTTTAACTTAAAAGGCCTGCCACATCACAGATAACTCTGCTTAATCTGTAATGTGACAGACCTTTTCTATATTCCCTGTATGTTATTAATAGAACAGCCTGTTCACCGCACTGAAAATTCCTCTGAAAGATGCCCTGGTAATATTGGAACTGATTCCAACACCATAGGTCACCTTCTTACTCTTTACATCCATCAGATGGATATAGGAAGCAGCCTGTGCCCCGGAACCGGCGGTCAGTGCATGCTCATTGTAATCCAATACGCGGATCTCAATGCCAAGTTCTTTCTCAAGGCCTTTCTGCATGGCATCGATAGGACCGTTGCCCACACCTTCAAAGGTCTTCTCAATCCCATGATTGGTATAAGTCACATTGACTAATGTAGCAAAACTGCCATCCTCTGTCTCCGTATCGTGAATCTGGCATTTGCGGAAATGCATCGGCTCTTTGCGCTCCGTATAGTTGTTGCGGAACTCTTCCATGATCTGCTCCGGAGCCACTTCGCCTTGTTTCTCAGAAATGGCCTGAATCACATCTGCAAATTCTTTATGCATACCCTTTGGCAGACGGAAGCCAAAGAAGGTATCCATAACAAATGCTACGCCGCCTTTGCCGGACTGACTGTTGATTCTGACAATGGGCTCATACTTTCTTCCGATATCTGTCGGATCAATCGGAAGATAAGGAACTTCCCAGTACTGGCTGTTTCTCTCCTTCAAAGCCTGCATCCCCTTGTTGATCGCATCCTGGTGAGAACCGGAAAATGCGGTAAATACCAGCTTTCCTGCATACGGATGCCTCTCCGGAATATTCATCTTGGTACAGCGTTCATATACCTCTGAAATCTCACGGACATTCTCAATATTAAGCTGCGGATCAATACCCTGTGAAAACATATTGTATGCCAGGGTCAGAATATCTACATTGCCGGTACGTTCTCCGTTGCCCAGAAGAGTTCCCTCTACTCTGTCTGCTCCTGCCAGCAAAGCCAGTTCCGTAGCGGCCACACCGCATCCCCGATCATTGTGGGGATGGACGCTTAAAATAATGCTGTCTCTATTCTTGAAATGAGTATTCATCCACTCAATCTGGTCTGCATACACATTGGGCGTAGCCATCTCTACCGTAGACGGAAGGTTGATAATCATCGGATTTTCCGGTGTAGCTCCCCATGTGTCCTGCACAGCCGTACAAATCTCCAATGCATAGTCTAATTCTGTTCCCGTAAAGCTTTCCGGTGAATACTCCAACACAATATTGCCGTCAAAATTCTTTGCATACTTTTTCACCATCTCTGTGCCTTCCACGGCAATCTGAGTAATCTCATCTTTATTCTTATGAAATACAACATCACGCTGCAGAACAGATGTGGAATTGTAGATATGCACTACGACATTCTTGATCTCTTCGATGGCTTCAAAGGTTCTCTTAATCAGATGCTCTCTGCACTGTACCAGCACCTGAACTCTCACATCATCCGGAATCATACGGCGCTCTACCAGCTGTCTTAAGAAATCATACTCAATCTGGGATGCTGCCGGAAAGCCAATCTCGATCTCTTTGAATCCCAGTTTTAAAAGCAGGTTAAAAAATTCAATCTTCTCTTCCACAACCATAGGCTCTACCAAAGCCTGATTGCCATCCCTCAAATCAACACTGCACCAGACAGGCGCTTTCTGAATCTCTTTATTCGGCCAGGTTCTCTCCGGAAAATCCACAACAGGTACTCTCTTATATCTCCGATAGTTCAGCAAGTTCATCATTCCTTTTCTTCAAGATAATTTCGTCAAAACAGTTTTTTTATTATAACACAACTCTTCGTTCATAGCAAGACTTACAATACATGGCCCTGAGCTTTCATTACAGCAATAACCTGATCCACATACTTCTCACAGTTTTCCACACTGGATGCTTCAACCATCACACGCACCACCGGCTCTGTCCCGGACTGGCGCAGAAGAATCCTGCCGTCGTCACCCAAGGCTTCTGTCACCTTCTGCACCTCTGCCTGAACCATGGGATCGTCCTGAGCGTCCTTTTTATTTTTCACTTTTACATTTTTCAGAACCTGAGGGAAAATCTCTACTTCTAAGGCCAGCTTATTTAATGGCTGCTTTTTCTCCAACATAGCCTCCATCACCTTTAAAGAGGTTAGGATACCATCTCCTGTAGTAGCATGCTTACTGAAAATGATATGACCGGATTGTTCGCCGCCTAGGCAGAAGCCATTGGTTACCATGTTCTCGTATACATATTTATCTCCAACAGCAGTCTTCTCGTAGGAAATCCCTTCTCTGTCCAGGGCCTTATACAAACCAAAATTTGACATGATCGTAGTGACTATGGTATTGTTAACCAGCATGCCCTGCTCTTTCATATATTTTCCGCAGATATACATAATCTTGTCGCCATCCACCACTTCTCCATCGCTGTCTACGGCGATACAGCGATCCGAATCTCCGTCATAGGCGAATCCTACATCCAGATGATGTTCTTTTACATACTGCTGCAGAACATGAATATGAGTAGAACCGCAATCCGTATTGATGTTCAGTCCATTAGGTTCATTATTAATCACATGAGTTTCCGCCCCTAAAGCATCAAATACATTTTTTGCGATAGCAGATGCACTTCCATTCGCACAGTCCAAACCTACTCTCATATTTTTGAAAGAACGGGTTGCAATGGAAATCAAATACCCGATATAGCGGTTTCTTCCGGCAGCAAAATCAACAGTACGTCCTATCTGATCCTTCTTGGCATAGGGAATCTCTCCCATCTCCCCTTCCAGATAGCTTTCAATCTTTTCAATGACCTCTTCTTCCAGCTTTTCTCCCCGCTCATTAATAACCTTAATTCCATTGTCATAATATGGATTGTGGCTGGCAGAAATCATGATTCCACAGTTAAATCCCTCCGTGCGGACAACATAAGACACGCTGGGTGTGGTTGTCACATGAAGCAGATATGCATCTGCACCGGATGCGGTCAGGCCTGCCACCAAAGAATATTCAAACATATAACTGCTTCTTCTGGTGTCTTTACCGATCACGATACGGCATCGTTCATCCGGCTCCTTCTGTCCATAATACCATCCCAGAAAACGGCCTACTTTAAATGCATGTTCTACGGTCAAATCTACATTGGCTTCCCCACGGAAACCATCGGTTCCAAAATATTTTCCCATAACACTATCCTCTCACTCTGCAATCTTTTTATTTTATGTACCCTGCCTTGGGGTTAGACACAAATTATTTCTATATTGTAATCAATCCCTTTAAAAATGTAAAGAGCATAATGAAAAGTAACCATTATAAAACAGCCTGTTTTTCGATATATTTATCTAAAAACAGGCTGTTCTGTCAACATGTTCCATATTTTTATGGCCTTAAGCCCATGCCGCCTTCCAATGTGATCGTCTCACCGGACATATATTTGAAATCCTGAGAACCTAACAATACACATACACGGCCGATATCCTTCTCCGGATCCCCGAAGCGTCCCATAGGTACAGCCCTTAAATTCTTCTCATAAGCCTCTGGATAGGATTCCCTGAAATTCTCCAGCTGAGAAGTCATGGCCAATGGACATACTACATTGACATTAATATTGTCTTTGCCCCACTCTGTAGCGGCTACACGGGATAAGCCTCTGATTCCTTCTTTCGCAGCTGCATAGGAACACTGACCTGCATTGCCGAATAAGCCTGCTCCGGAAGCGAAGTTGATCACAGACCCCTTAGTCTCTTTCAAATACGGATAGCAAGCTCTCATATAATAAAACGTAGCATACAGGCCGGAATAGATTCCTAAATCAAAATGATCCTTCGTTTGGATAGACAGAGGAATTCCTGACGCAGAAGCCTGGGCATTGTTAATTAATACATCGATTCGTCCAAAAGTCTCTATCGTCTTGTCCACTACATCCTTTACCCGCTGCTCAGACTCATCATCCGGAGTTACATCAGCCTTCAGAGCCAGTACCTTGATACCATACAGACTCTCTAATTCTTCTTTTGCATCCAGCAGTTTCTGTTCATTGCGTCCGGTTAAAACCAGATTGGCACCCTCTTTCGCATAAGCTACGGCAATGCCATATCCAATGGATTTTGCTTTTCCGCCGCCGGTAATGATCGCCACCTTGCCGTCAAAAATCCCCATGTCAGATTTCTCCTTTTTGATAATAAATTAACAACCTTTTCTTCTAAAGAATAACAGAGCAGCTATGGTTTGTCAAGATACCATCGTCCTGCCAAAAGGGCATTCCCACAAATATAAAAAAGAACAATTCCATTGATAATGATTCCTGCTTATGTTTTGACAAATTGCGGCGAAATATTTTTTAGGCAGAATCTTAAGAACTGTTGAGAAAAGGAGAAACGACATGGAGGAAAGAAAAGGAAATAACTGGTGTTTTCACGATACCATAGAAGGAGTTCCCGCAGGCCCTGGCGTGGTGCGCAATGTCCTGGCATACTGTGATGAACTGATGTGTGTGGAGAATGTATTTGAAACCGGAGCCATTGGTGCCATGCATCATCACCCCCATACCCAGATTACCTATGTAGCCAGCGGCCGTTTCCGTTTTACCATCGGAGATGTGACCAAAGAGGTGAAAGCTGGCGATACGCTGTTAAAGCAAAATGATATCGTCCACGGCTGTGAATGTCTGGAAGCCGGAATTCTGGTGGACTTTTTCACACCTATGAGGGAAGATTTTGTATAGCTGTCCCAGCTGAAAAAGCAGGGGTACCCCCATCATCCCGTTCATGCGGCACCGTTATCTCATGCTTTACCGTATACAAGGCAGATGAATGAGACCAATAAAGCAAAAACCGGAATAGGAATCTCCCTTTCCGGTTCTTTTTTTATTCCCTATCCATTTTCAACCCCAAGTATCCGAATCAATTCTCAGCGCTTACCGTTTCCATATCCAACAGCTTATACGGCAGTGACATTTCTTCGCTGAACCCTAAAACCCCAAAAATCCGCAGAAAATCAGGGTTTTTAAGCCGTCTCATTTAACTGGCTCAGCTTCACCGCCTGGTCGGCCGCGATACAGGCATCAATAATTTCCTGGATATCTCCATTCATAATTTTATCCAGCTTATACAAAGTTAACCCTATCCGGTGATCCGTCACACGGCCCTGAGGAAAGTTATAGGTTCTTATCTTTTCCGACCGATCTCCGGTACCAATCTGGCTTCGACGAGCTTCGGCCTCGGAATTCTGCTGCTTCTCCAACTCCATATCATACAGCTTAGAGCGAAGGAGACGGAACGCCTTCTCCTTATTCTGAAGCTGAGATTTCTCTGTCTGGCTGTAAATCACGATTCCAGTGGGAATATGGGTCAGACGAACAGCGGAATCTGTTGTATTAACACACTGTCCTCCGTTACCGGAAGCTCTCATAACATCAATTCGGCAGTCTTTCATATCAATCTGGACATCTACCTCTTCTGCTTCCGGCATCACGGCTACGGTCGCGGTAGATGTGTGGATTCTGCCTCCGCTTTCTGTCTCTGGCACTCTCTGAACGCGGTGGACACCGCTTTCATATTTTAGTTTCGAATAGGCCCCGTTCCCGGTAACCATGGCAACTACTTCCTTGAATCCACCGATTCCGCTTTCATTTAAGCTGACAATCTCTACTTTCCAGCGATGGCTTTCCGCATAGCTTACATACATTCGGTAAAGTTCAGCTGCAAAGAGAGCCGCTTCCTCTCCTCCGGCCCCTGCGCGAATCTCAAGAATAATGTTCTTATCATCGTTGGGATCTTTAGGTAAAAGAAGAATCTTCAGCTGCCCCTCTAAAACCTCGATACGTTCCTTGGCATCTGACAGTTCCTCCTTAGCCAATTCCCGCATCTCCTCATCACTTTCCTCTTCTAAAAGAGCCAGACTCTCTTCCACATCCCTTTTGGCCTGCTTATACTCCTTATAAGTCTCCACTAGAGGAGACAAATCAGCCTGTTCCTTCATCAATTTGCGGAAACGGTTCTGATCTTCAGCAACGGAAGGGTTATTCAATTCCAGCATCAACTCTTCATAATGGATTAATATATCCTCTAAACGATCAAACATGGAAAATCATCTCCTTTCACTATCCATAATCTGCCCGCACCACTCGGTCTAATCCCGGCAGATCTTTTATCACTTTTATATTGTTAAAACCATGCTCTTCCAACAGACCACAAACGGCTTCTCCCTGGTCATATCCTATTTCCAGATAAACTGCCGCACCTGGATTCAGCCACTGTTCTGCCTCACCGGCAATTCTCCTGTAAAACACTTTACCATCCGGGCTGCCATCCAATGCTGTCACAGGCTCATGATTCCGAACTTCCGGCTGCAATTCCCTAATCACAGAAGTCGGAATATACGGCGGATTTGACACCAGGATATCAAATTTACCGCCTGGTTCCAGCGCCTGAAACAAGTCTCCCCTGCACAGCTTCAACTGACAGCCGGGCTCCAGCAGACAATGAGCATTCTCCCTTGCTACGGAAAGAGCATCCTCAGAAATATCCGTGGCTGTCACATACCGAAAACCACCTTTCACCATCAGGCTGATTGCTATACAGCCGGAACCTGTACATAGATCTAACAGACGTTTTGCTCTTCTTTCTGACTGTGTATGTTCTTTCAGAACCTGTTCTACTAATGTCTCCGTATCCTGACGCGGAATCAGTACATGGTGATTTACCCGAAAGGTAAGCCCCATAAACTCCTGGCTTCCTAAAATATACTGGATGGGTTCTCTTTGACAACGCCGCTCTATCATCGTCCAATAATCCGAAACGGCTTGTTCCACCGTCTGCTCCTTGGAAAGCTGCAGCATCCGATTCATTAAAAAATGAACGGTATCTGTCTGAAAAGCCTCCAACAGAAGCCTTCTGGCATCTAACTGCGCCTCTGCATCTTTCGCTTCCCTTAATTTCTGTTCTCCCTCTGTCAATAGCTGATACAGTGTCATATCTTGTCTCCTGCTGCGTCTGCCACCTGTCTAGTACAGCCCTGCTTAAATTTGGGTGAATAAATTGCTTGATATTGGTGTCATCTGTGCGTCTGCGCAGCGATGCCTACGTCTAGCTTCGCAGACGTGCAGAGGGCGCCGATAGCGAGTGATTATTCATCGGAATTTAGGCAGGGCTGTACTAGTACTGCATGCTCTTTGGAAAATTCTCTGCCAAGTAAGTCTTCCAGTCAAATACGGCCTCTACGGCAGCAATCGCCACCTCTATCATATCGTCATCCGGTTCTTTGGTTGTCATATTCTGCATCCACAGTCCCGGTTTACTTAATATATTTACCAAGGCATTGTCGCTTCTTCCTGCCAGACGAAGAAACTCATAGGACACACCGGCAATCACCGGAATCAACAGAATACGGCTCGCCATCTTCAGCCAAATTCCATCCACCCGGATTACCATAAAAAATAAAATACTGATCATCATCACAATAATCAAAAAGCTGGTACCGCAGCGCTTATGCTGTTTGGAACTGGAACGGACATTGTCTACATTCAGCTCCAGACCGTGTTCGATACAGTTGATGCATTTATGCTCCGCACCATGATACATAAAGGTGCGCCGAATATCCTCCATGTTGGAAATCAGCTTAATATATGCGATAAAGATAGCCAGGCGGATCACTCCCTCCAAAAAAGCCATCAAACTGTCTGAAGGAATCCATGGCTGCACAACACGGCTGATTCCCAGTGGCAGAATCATAAAAATTCCTATGGCCGCTATAACAGCAAACACCACGGAAAATGTCATCAATACCTTTTCTAATTTCTCACCGAATACTTTATCCAGCCATAGTTCAAATTTGCTGGGCTTCTCATCTTCATCATCTTCAAAAAAACCAGCTGAAAAGGTCAGCGTCTTCATACCCAGAATCATGGAGTCTGCAAAACTGAATATGCCGCGGATAAACGGCAGTGAAAACAGCTTTGCTTTCTTTGTCAGACTGACATACCGGTCCTTTTGAATCTCAATCTCACCGTTGGGCTTGCGGACAGCAGTGGCATAATCATCTTTGTTCTTCATCATGATTCCCTCAATTACAGCCTGCCCGCCAATTCCAGAATATTTCATAAATGTTCCTTTCCTGAATCTGAAAACATTTTATAAAGAAAAACAGGTTGAGTACCAGTGTTTCCACTTAAGCCTCAACCTTTTCCCTGCTCATACTCGATCAAATGTCTGAATTAACTGTTAATACCATACCTACGATTGAACTTATCAATACGTCCACGAGCTGCTGCTGTCTTCTGCTGGCCTGTGTAGAATGAATGGCACTTAGAGCAAACCTCTACGTGGATTTCTTTCTTGGTAGAGCCTGTTACAAATTCGTTACCGCAGTTGCAGGTTACCTTTGCCTGATAATACTCCGGATGGATACCCTTTTTCATGATCTCACCTCTCAAATCTTTTACTCTATTTCTATTGTGACTTAAAAATCACGATTTACCATATAAACAGCTTATTTAGTATATCATAGAATATTTTTTTATGCAAGCAGAAAAATCGGAATTCCTAGAAAAATCTGGTTCTTTTTGCGTTTTCTATGAACTCCCGGTTATTTCTGGTTCTGGCAAACAGGTTCAGAATCTGCTCCACTGCCTCGTCCGGGTTTTCAACACTTATAATTGAATAAAAGTCCTACAAACCGCAGAAATGCG
>CAJUPP010000069.1 GCA_910588325.1 uncultured Hungatella sp. | reverse complement strand
AGATTATACCATGTCCTCCGGACATGCTCCCTCCGGGGGATGCACACGGTTCGCTTCGGATTTTGTCCTCTCTTCGTTCGGACGCGAACCGGCGCCGGTATAATCTTTACCAAGATTATACCATGAACCTCCGAAAAGTAAAAGGTTCTTTCCTACTCCCTTCTAAGTGCGTCAATAGGATTCAAACTGGCAGTTCTTCTAGCAGGCATATATCCGAAGAACGGTCCGACAGCCACGGACACATTGAAGGAAAGACCACTGCCCCGGGAGTTGGTGTGGCGTTGAGGCCGGCCAGGCTTCCCACTGCCGCCAGCGCCACAGCAGCTGTGAATGCGGTGATTCCGATTCGGCTTCTCCCCTGCTTTTTACATCATAGGCGCAATCAGCCGCAGCGCCTGTCCTGCAATCTTCTCATAGAGCGGATAACGGTTGCACATCTGCACCGTAATCCTCTGACACTTGGCCAGCGTATCCTGAAAATCGTTCTCCACGTCAGCCACAGCCCTGTTCCTGTACAAAAATGCCCCGCATTCAAAATGATGATACAGACTTCTGAAATCCAGATTGATAGTTCCCACCACTGCCTTCTCATCATCACTGGTAAATACCTTGGCGTGGACGAATCCTGGCGTAAACTCATAAATCTCCACCCCGGCTTCCAAAAGCTCCTTATAGTATGTGTGAGCCAGAACAAAGGCATATTTTTTATCCGGAATATGAGGCATGATTATGATAATTTCCACTCCCCTTTTGGCGCCGTAGGTCAGGGCGCTTATCATCTCATCATCCAGGATTAGATACGGCGTCATGATATGCACATAATTTCTGGCGTTGTAGAGCATATCCATGTAAACCCGTTTCCCCACCGGCTCATGGTCTAAGGGTGAATCCCCATAGGCCAGAACATATCCGTCCATGGAAAGCCTCTGAAACTCCTCCTTATGACCCTGATACAGGTATTTGTCATAAGGCAGGGGTCTTCTCTCCCAAATATTCCACAGCTGAAGAAACATCACCGTAAAATTCTGCACCGCATCTCCCTTTACCATGATGCCCACATCCTTCCAATACCCGAATCTTTTCTTCTCATTAATATATTCGTCCGCCAGGTTGATTCCTCCGGTAAATGCCGTATGTCCGTCAATCACCACAATCTTTCTGTGATCCCGGTTGTTCTGGGCAGTAGAAAGAAATGGCCTGATAGGTGCAAACATCTGGCAGTGAATCCCCTTTGCCTCCATTTTTTTCGGGTAATTATAGGGAAGGAGCATCAGGGAGCACATGCCGTCATACATAAACCGCACTTCCACCCCTTCCCTTGCTTTCCTCTCAAGAATTTCAAGAATACTGTTCCACATAACGCCTTCTTCCACAATAAAATATTCCATGAAAATAAACCGTCTGGCCTTCTCAAGCTCTTCCTTTAATCTCTTCCATTTCTCCTGGCCGCTTGGAAAATATTCAGCAAACGTATGCCCATAGGCAGGGAACCCGCCTTTTGCGCTTACATACTCCGCCAGATTCGCCACCAGCTTATCTTCCCCGGCCAAGCGCTCCAGCACCTGTCTGTCCTGTTTTACAAACCCTTCAGATTCCCTGACGATCTGTCCGGCACGTTTGGCAATCAGCCTTCCGCTAATCTCCAGTTCCACATAAAGATAAAGAAGGCTTCCGAACACCGGAACCAAAAGCACGGGAATAATCCATGCCAGTTTAAAGCTGGGATTGTCCTTCTTGTTGATAATATAGATACAAAGCAGTCCCCCAAGCAGGTCAAACGCAGCGTAGACAAACAGAGAGTATTCGCTGAGCCACCTGACGATACTAAAGAAATATCCGATCTGAATCAACAGAAACAGTACAATAAATGTAGTCCGCCCAAACAAAAGCCTTAACAGCTTCCTCATTTTCTTCATAAATATTTAAGCCTCCTTGCCCGTTCCTACGCTCTTAGACACCCATTTTTATGTCCATTATAGTTAAAAATAAGAGAAAATGTAATACTTGATTTTCCCCCCATGGTTTGATAGACTATGTTCATATCTGTGCAAAATCTATCATACATAGAAGGAGACTTTCATATGGATCATCAACAATCACCGGAAACCATCTGTATCCAGGGCGGGTGGCAGCCAAAAAACGGAGAACCCCGGATACTGCCTATCTATCAAAGCACGACTTTCAAATACGAAACCAGCGAACAGATGGGCCGGCTTTTTGACCTGGAGGAAAACGGTTATTTCTATACAAGACTGGCCAACCCTACCAACGACGCGGTGGCAGATAAAATCTGCAAGCTGGAAGGCGGTGTGGCTGCCATGCTGACCTCTTCCGGACAGGCTGCCAATATGTATGCCATCTTAAACATCTGTTCCGCAGGCGACCATGTAGTCAGCGCCGCTACCATCTACGGCGGCACCTCCAATCTGTTTACCGTTACATTAAAGCGTTTTGGCATCCAGTGCACCCTGGTAGACCCGGATGCGCCGGAGGAAGAACTGAAAAAAGCATTTCAGCCAAACACCAAAGCAGTCTTCGGAGAGACCATCGCCAATCCGGCTCTTGTGGTTTTGGACATAGAAAAATTTGCCAGACTGGCTCACAGCCATCAGGTTCCCCTGATTATCGACAATACCTTTGCAACCCCCATTAACTGCCGTCCTTTTCAGTGGGGCGCAGACATTGTCACCCACTCCACCACCAAGTATATGGACGGTCATGCCATGACTGTAGGCGGCTGTATTGTGGACAGCGGAAACTTTGACTGGGAACAGTATGCCGACAAATTCCCCGGCCTGACCACTCCCGACGATTCCTACCACGGCATTACCTACACGAAAAAGTTCGGAAAAGCTGCCTACATTACCAAAGCCACTGCTCAGCTGATGCGGGATATGGGTTCCATTCAGGCTCCCCAGAATGCATTTCTGTTAAATATCGGCCTGGAAACTCTTCACCTGCGGGTTCCCCGCCATTGTGAAAACGCTCTGGCTGTGGCTCAGTATCTGGAGTCCAGAGATGACGTGGGGTGGATTCACTATCCAGGACTAAAGAGCGACAAATACTACGGCCTTGCTCAGAAATACATGCCAAAGGGCACCTGCGGAGTCATCTCCTTCGGCCTGACAGGCGGAAGAAAAGCCGCCGCTGCTTTCATGGACAAGCTGAAACTGGCTGCCATCGTGACCCACGTAGCCGACGCCCGCACCTGTGTCCTTCACCCTGCCAGCCACACCCACCGTCAGTTAAACGATGAGCAGCTGGTGGAAGCAGGCGTTGACCCGTCTCTGATCCGTTTAAGTGTGGGAATTGAGAATGTGAACGATATTATTGCAGATCTCAAACAGGCATTGGCATAAAAAATCCTTGCATTTCCCTGTCCACGGTATTATAATATGTTGTATAAATAATAAGTTCTTCGGGGCGGGGCGCGATTCCCCACCGGCGGTACAGTCCGCGACCCACATAAGTGGCTGATTTGGTGAAATTCCAAAACCGACAGTATAGTCTGGATGAGAGAAGAAACTGCATGCTGTATAGTGTTGATACGTATTCGCCCTGAGTATTTCCGTACTCAGGGTGTTTTGTTGTCTGTCAGCCGGCCTGTTAAACCGCTTCTGCTGCCAATCACTGTCTGTCATCACAGCTGCAGTTCCCCTTCAAGATGAACTTCTTAAGGAGGATATTGTAAAATGAAAGAGAAAAAAATTTTTACCCTGAAACACGTTGTATTAATGGGAATGTTCGGCGCCTTAGGCGCAGTTCTAATGCTGTTTGAATTCCCCATCCCCTTCATTGCCCCGCCTTTTTACGGCCTGGACTTAAGCGAGATCCCCGTCCTGGTGGGAACCTTTTCCATGGGCCCTCTGGCCGGCGCTGTCATTGAACTGGTTAAAATTCTGGTGAAACTGGTTTTAAAGCCAACCTCCACCGGATTTGTGGGCGAATTTGCCAACATCTGTATCGGCTGTGCCCTTATTCTTCCTGCCGGCTGGATCTATAAACTCAATAAAACCAAAAAAGGAGCCCTCATGGGCATGGTTGTGGGAACCATCTCCATGGCTGTGGCAGGCGCTGTTTTAAACGCCCTGATTATGATTCCGTTTTACTCCAATTTCATGCCTTTGGACTCTATTATAGCCGCCGGAGCCGCCATCAATCCTGCTGTCTCCAACGTATGGACCTTTGCCTTTGTGTGCGTAGCGCCCTTCAATCTGATAAAAGGAGCCATTGTCTCCCTGATTACCACGCTGATCTACAAACGAATCAGCATCATTATTCATGGTTAAACCCTGTAAAAGGAAAAGATGGGACGCTGCGGATCATTCCCCAAATACATCTGCAGCATCTCCACTTTCTAAGTCCCCATACAGCGGTCATGCAGAAACAGGTCAGAATCCTGCAGCATGCCAGAATTCCGTGTCCTGTCCCTTTGCCTTTCATTGAAAGCAAAGGAGACAAGACATCAGGCTGCTGTAAAGATATTAACACAAAGAATAATTTCTCCACTCTCAAATGCAAAATTCATCTGCTTTCCTGTCATAATTCGTCGAAAATCCTGCATTTTTCTTTCTTCTATCCCAATGGATTGTGCTTTCCTCACCCTTGTGCTCTTTCAATTGCTCTCTCACAGATTTCCTGTATTTCTGACTGATGGAAATCCATACTTCCTCGTCCTTCAAATAAACTTTGTCATACATTTTTCCTGAAATATAGTCCCGGTTTACAATATATGATTTATGAATACAAATAAAATTAGAGGGAATTCCTTCCCTTAATAATTGTGATAATTTTCCGTTGTATTCATATATCTGTTTTGGGGTATGGATTTGAATTTTTCGTCCCATGCTTTGATAATAGATAATCTCGGAATAAGGAATTTCATGAATTAATTTTCCCTGCTTATAAAAAAACTGTTTCTGATTCTTTCTGTCCCGCTTTTGAATGGCATCCAGATTTTGAAAAATTACCTGGGCCCGGACAGGCTTTTTCAAAAAATTAGTAGGCTGATTCTGAAACAGCTCCATGGCATGATTTTCATCACAGGAAACATATATGATTCTGGTATCGTGATCCTCCATAACCTTCCGGATAAATTTTCCCGTCTTTACGCCGTTTAGCTGTCTCATCAGAACATCCAGGAAAATCAGATGATACCGTTCCCCTGTCTTTAGCCTTCTGCACAATTCGTTGCCGTCAAAGAACAGTTCCATCTCCACACGGGTTCCGTTCCTTTCCTCGTACTGCTCCAAAATTTCTTTCATCCTGTAACAAAATCTTCTGTCATCATCGCAAACTGCTATCCGCATTCCGCGCCGCCCCTTCCTTGTTGTTCCCATGTCAGTATTTGATTGCATTTTTATTATAACTTTTTTTGTCTTTCATTAGGACATTCTGTTCTACGGGAGCGGCTTTCCTTTCTATTTTCACCAGAATTTTACAGGTCTTCTCTCTTCTTAACAATCACGCCTGCTCTTTTGTAGATCGAGTTTCCATCCACACAGCCTCTCACGCTGGAAAGCGGATAAATATTGGAATGTGAGCCTACAACCGTTCCCGGATTCAGCACGGAACCGCATCCCACTTCCACAAAATCACCCAGCATGGCGCCGAATTTCTTAAGACCGGTCTCAATATCCCCGTCAGCCCCATGAACCTTTACCAAAGTCTTATCCGACTTTACATTGGAAGTCAATGAACTGGCTCCCATATGAGATTTATATCCCAGAATCGAATCGCCTACGTAGTTGTAATGAGGTACCTGAACACCATCAAACAAAATTACGTTCTTCAGTTCTGTGGAATTACCCACCACAGCCCCTTCTCCCACGATTACATTGCCTCTGATAAAGGCACCAGGACGCACCTCTGTGTTGGCCCCGATGATTGCCGGGCCCTTTACTGTAGAGATAGGCGGCATCTGGACAGACTTATGAATCCAAATATTTCCTCCGATACAGTTATATTCATCCTTTGGAAGAGTGGCGGAAAGCGCCGCTATGATCTCTCCAATGTGAGACAGCACTTCCCAGGGATACGTGTAACGCTCCATCATACTCCCTGCCATAGACTTACTTGTATCATACAACTGCTTGATCGTCATCTGTTCTTTATTCATTAAATTGTCTCCTTTTTTCACGATTGATTCTGCCAGGCCTTATCAAAACGTTACTTTTCTTTATTTTTATAAAAAACTGCCGCTACATCAAAATTATCTCTCAATTGATACTGATTATTCAGTCTTAACACATTATATGTTCTTCCGGCCACAAAGTTTTCTAACTTCTGCATATATTCCTCCGGAGTGATGGTTCCTTCTGCTACATAAGTCAGTCCCTTTTCCCAGCTTGCCGTCAGATCCGGATTCAAAAGCTGCTTCAAAGAAGCGTTCACTACTTCAAAAATCAGTTCGCCAAGCAGAGAGGGGGTTATCACCTGAGTCTTGTTATTCAATGCCAGATACTGGATGTTCACCAACTTCTTCAGGATTTCCGCTCTGGTAGCGCTGGTACCGATTCCGCTTCCCTTGATCTGAGCCCGCAGCTCCTCGTCCTCAATCAGCTGCCCCGCATTCTCCATAGCAAGAATCATAGAACCGGAGGTATACCGTTTGGGCGGCGAGGTCTCTCCCTCCTTGATGGCAAAAGCAGAAATCCCTATCTCCATTCCCTTTTTTAAAGAAGCCAGCATACTTAAAAATTCCGGATTTTCCAAATCCTTCTGATTTCTCTCCGATTCCTCTCCTCTTTGACTTTCTTCCTTTGGCTCCTCCTGCTTTTTTTTGCTGCTTGTAACTTCTGCAACCTTCAGATATCCCTGCTCCGCCAAAACTTTAAACACAGCAAAAAAATGCTCCTGCTTTCTCTCCAAATCCAGAGTCGTTTTCTGGTAAACCGCAGCAGGATAAAAAATACTCAAAAATCTTCTGGCTATGACCTGATACACCTTTGCAGACAGCGGTGACAGCCCGTTCAACGCCCCCAGGCCCTGTCCTGTAGGAATGATGGCATAATGGTCCGTGATCTGTTTGTCATTTACATATCGTGTTTTTGCAATGGTCTTGTAGCTTCCCATCTGAAGAACCTGGGCAGCAAAAACGCCCAAAGGCTCAAACTGCTTCAATCCATTAATATTTTTATAAATCTCTTTGGCAACTGCCGTTGAAAGCACTCTGGCGTCCGTTCTGGGGTAAGTCACCAGTTTTTTCTCGTACAGCTCCTGAACCACCCGCAGAGTCTCATCCGGACTGATTTTAAACAGTTTTGAACAGTCATTCTGGAGCTCCGCCAGGTTGTAGAGAAGAGGCGGATTCTTATTCTCCTTCTTCCTCTCCACCGAAGCTATGACTGCCTTAAGAGGCGGATCTGCTAAGAGAAAATCAATCAGTTCCTGGGCTGTCTTCTTTTCTTTAAATCCATTTTCCTTATACAAAAACGGAGTCTGAAAATATTTAGACCCTTCCACACTCTTCCATTCTGCGTCAAAGGTCATCTTCTGGGATTCAAAGGTTCCTGTCACCCTGTAAAACGGAGTCTTCACAAACTCCCTGATCTCCCGTTCTCTGCGTACCACCATTCCAAGCACACAGGTCATCACTCTTCCTACGGAAACCACGGTCCTGTCCTTCTTCAGATAGCCGGATACCGTATTTCCATATTTCAGCGTAAGCAGACGGGAAAAATTAATTCCCATCAGATAATCCTCTTTTGCCCGGAGATAAGCGGAGGCAGACAGATTGTCATACTCACTCCAATCCTTTGCCTCCCTGATTCCCCGCAGAATCTCTTCTTCTGTCTGAGAGTCAATCCAGACCCTCTTCCTCACCTTGCCCTTTACGCCGGCCATCTGATCCACCAGACGGTAAATATATTCCCCTTCCCGTCCGGAGTCAGTGCAGATATAGATCACTTCCACATCCCCGCGGTTTAAAAGACCGCTGACAATTTTAAACTGTTTTGAGACACCTTCAATCACCTGATATTTAAATTCCTTAGGCAGAAAAGGCAGCGTCTCCAGACTCCAGCGTTTCAGCTTAGGGTCATAGCTTTCCGGATAACTCATAGTCACCAGATGACCCACACACCATGTCACGATGGCGTCATCCGCCTCCTGATACCCGTCTCTTCTCGCCCAGTTTTTTTTAAGCGCACCTGCAAACTCCTGGGCCACGCTGGGCTTTTCTGCGATATATAACGATTTTGTCATGTACTATTCCACACTGAACTTATAGATGGTTGTCGTTTTATATTCCTGGCCTGCCTTCAAAAAAGACGAAACAAATTCCGGCTTGTTCACCGCATCCGGAAAATACTGGGTTTCAAAGCAGTAGCCGTCTCTTTTCTTGTATGAGGTTCCCTCTTTCCCCATATCCGTGGTCATGGAATTGGCCGTATAGAACTGAACTCCCGGAAGGTCCGTGTACACTTCCATCACCCGTCCGCTGGCCTCATCCACTGCCCTGGCGCTTAAGGAAATCTCCCCGGCCGGATGATTCAGCGCCCAGTTATGGTCAAAACCGCCGGCCCACCGAAGCTGTTCATAATCTGCCTCAATATCTTTTGCTATGGTCTTCATCTTGGTAAAATCCATGGGAGTCCCCTTTACAGGCGCCAGCTCTCCTGTGGGAATGGAATCCGCGTCTGTCACTGTAAATGCGTCCGCATCAATCCAGACCTTCTGATTCATGGCGTTTCCGGAATCATGGCCTGCCAGGTTAAAGTAGGCATGATTGGTGAAATTAGCCACGGTATCCCTGTCGCTTACCATATGGTAATCCAGCTGCAGGCTGTTGTCCGGTGTCAGAGTATAGGAAACCGTTATATCTGCATTTCCCGGATATCCCTGGTCGCCGTCCGGACTGAAGAGAGAGAAAGAAATTTTTGTCCCCATTCCATCTTCTTCAACCAAAGCCTCCCACACCCGGTTCCGATAATAATCAGGCCCGCTGTGAAGATTGTGCTTTCCGCCGCTGTTCTTATTAAGTTCATAGGTTACGCCGTTTAAAGTAAACTTAGCCCCTCCAATCCGGTTGGCATTGCGCCCCACCGGCTCTCCTGGATGTCCCGGTCCTGTGAGAATCCCTTTTACCGAATCGTACCCCAACACCACATCCGCCATCTTGCCATCTCTGTCCGGCACCACCATGGTCAGCCAGATACCTCCCAGATCCGTAAAGGATGCACTGGCCCCCTGCTCATTGGTCAGGGTATATCTGTAAACAGCAGTCCCGTCTTCCAGCTTGCCAAATTCCGTTTTTGTATAACCCATAATTTCCTTCGCCTCCTGTATATTTATTTCAAACACTAACAGCATTCACAAACCAAAATTCTACTTTGCCTCAATATATCCCTTCGCTGTCAAAGCTTCAGCGCAAAGAATCGCTCCTCCCGCCGCACCGCGAACCGTATTGTGAGACAGCCCCACAAATTTATAATCATACACTGTATCCTGGCGCAGACGTCCTACGGAAATTCCCATCCCCTTCTCAAAATTCACATCCATGGCAACCTGAGGCCTGTTATCCTCCTCCAGATACTGAATAAACTGCTTCGGAGCGCTGGGCAGATTAAGTTTTTGCGGAAGCCCGCTGAAATTTTTCAGCTTCTCAATCAGCTGATCTTTGGCAGGCTTTTTTTTGAACTTTACAAACACTGCTGCCGTATGTCCGTCCAGCACCGGAACCCTGATGCACTGACAGGTAATCACAGGCTCCTGTGCCTTCACAATCACACCGTTTTCAATGGTTCCCCAAAGCCGCAGCGGCTCCTGCTCGCTCTTCTCCTCTTCCCCGCCGATATAGGGAATAATATTCCCTTCCATCTCCGGCCAGTCATTAAACGTTTTCCCTGCACCGGATATAGCCTGGTAGGTAGTAGCAACCACCTCATAAGGTTCAAATTCCTTCCATGCCGTCAAAACCGGCGCATAACTCTGAATAGAGCAGTTTGGCTTTACGGCAATAAATCCTCTTTTCGTCCCCAGCCGCTTCCTCTGAAACGGGATGACTTCAAAATGCTCCGGATTCACCTCCGGCACTACCATGGGTACATCCGGCGTCCACCTGTGGGCGCTGTTATTGGAAACCACGGGAGTCTCCGTCTTCGCATAAGCCTCCTCAATGGCCTTAATCTCTTCCTTTGTCATATCCACGGCGCTGAATACAAAATCCACACCGGCGGCCACTTCTTCTACCTGATTCACATCCATGACAATCAGCTTCTTCACAGACTCGGGCATAGGCGTACTCATCTTCCAGCGGCCTCCCACAGCCTCCTCGTAAGTCTTTCCTGCGGAACGGGGGCTGGCGGCAACCGTCACCACCTGATACCACGGATGATTCTCTAACAGGGACAGAAATCTTTGCCCCACCATGCCTGTTGCGCCCAAAACGCCGACTTTGAATTTCTTTTCCATAATATCTCTCCTCAATAAAATGTAATTGTCCTCACGAAAGTAAAACCTGTATGAAATCTTTTGTGACTCCATACAGGTTGGTTTTCGTCCTTATACCCTTGACAAGTATTCTCCGGTACGAGTGTCAATCTTGATCTTGTCGCCTCTGTCTACAAACAACGGTACATATACGGTTGCACCGGTCTCCACCACTGCCGGCTTCGTAGCGCCTGTTGCGGTATCGCCCTTAAATCCAGGCTCCGTATCCGTAATCTCCAGTTCTACAAATAACGGCGGCTCCACGGAAAATACTTTTCCATTGTAAGAACAAATCTTACACATATCGTTCTCTTTCACAAACTTCAAAGCATCGCCGATGGTCTCCGTATTCAGCGCAATCTGCTCATAGGTGTTCATATCCATAAAGTTATATAAATCACCGTCAGCATATAAATACTGCATGTCCACCCTGTCGATTCTTGCCGCCGGAAATTTCTCCGTAGGACGGAAGGTCTTCTCTACTACGCCGCCGCTCATGACGTTCTTAATCTTTGTTCTTACGAAAGCAGCGCCCTTTCCTGGCTTTACATGCTGAAACTCCATAATCTGATATACATTTCCATCAATCTCTAAGGTAATGCCGTTTCTAAAATCACCTGCAGATATCATAAATGATATTCCTCCTTAAGCTCTGTATATACTCACCAGTTCCCTGATTTGGGGAGTATCTCTATTCATTCTTCTTATTTTAAACTATATAGGCTGTATTTTCAACACTTTTTTGTCAATTTCTTGGCGCGGTTAGATAATCCATAGCCAAAACATAGCCTAAAAGGCCTAACCCGACAATTTGTCCGGTGCAGACAGGGGCCGTGACTGACACGTGACGAAATTCCTCCCGCTTATGGACATTGGAAATATGCACCTCGATTTTGGGGATTTCTAAGGACGCAAGAGCGTCTCTTATGGCATAGCTGTAATGGGTGAATGCGCCGGGATTTATGATGATTCCCTCCACGCCGCTGTGATAGGCTTCCTGGAGTTTGTCAATGAGGTCGCCTTCGGAATTGCTTTGGCAGACTTCCAGCTCATGGCCTTCTCTTCGGGCTTTGTCTTCCATCATAGAGACAAGAGATTCGTAGGTTTCGGTTCCATAGATTCCTTTTTCGCGGATCCCTAAAAAATTTAGATTGGGGCCGTTTAAGACCAATAGTTTCATGTCAAATTCCTCCTGATTTCCTCGGCAATCTCATCCAGAGTTTTATTGTCCACATCCACAAACATGTGGGATGCTTTTTTATACACAGGGGCACGGAAGGCAAGAAGCCTGGTAATTTTCTCCTTCGCATCCCCTCCCTGCAAAAGAGGTCTGGAAGTGTCCCCTTTCAGCCGTCTAAATACTGTGTCCGGCTGAACCTGAAGGTATACCACAAGTCCCAGCTTTTTAAGAAGTACCTGATTCTCCTCTTTTAAGGGAAGGCCGCCTCCTGCGGAGAGCACTGCCTTTCCCTCTCGGTCAAGAAGGGATCTCAGCATATTGGTTTCTGCCCTGCGGAACGCTTCTTCGCCTCTGGTTTCAAACATGCGGCTGACGGTCATTCCTTCCTGCTTTTCGATCAGTCTGTCCGTGTCCAAAAACTTAAGGCCCATCTTTCTTGCCAGCGTCTTTCCCACAGAGGTTTTTCCGGCTCCCATAAATCCTATGAGTATTACATTCTTCTGCATCATTTTTGAACCTTTCCATTCCGTCCTGTCTGTACAGCTGTTCTTCCATCATCTTTCTGACCTCATCCGTCATCTGGTCTGTCACACGAACATCCGGATTCCACAGTTCAAATGCAATGATTCCCTGATAGATCAGCATATCAAGGCCATTGACTGCCTTGCCTTTCCCTTGTTTTACCAGTTCCATAAAACGGGTTTGTGCAGGAGTGTAGATGATATCTACCGCCGTGTGAATTTTTTCATAAAATATGGGATCTTCGATGACGGCATATCCGATGTCCGGGTGCATTCCCACACTGGTGGTCTGAATGGCCAAATAGGAATCTTTATCCAGCCTGGGATACTCTGACAAATCCATGGCTTTCATCGTCTCTCTCTGAAACAGCCGGTTCATCTCATCTGCCAGGATCCTGGCCTTTTCCGGACTTCTGTTTAAGACGGCAACAGACCTGGCCCGGTGCTTCATCAGCATGTAAGCTGCGGCCTTTGCAGCGCCTCCTGCCCCAAGCAGCAGACAGTCCTGCCCGGAAACTTCAATCCCCTGTCTTTTGACGGCCCTGAAAAGGCCCTCGGCATCTGTGTTGTAGCCTTTATAGCCGCCTTCCATGCGGACAAGGGTATTGACTGCCCCGATACATCTGGCCGCCTCGTCTATCTCCAAAAGATAAGGCATCACTCTCTGTTTATGGGGAACCGTCACATTAATTCCCTCAAATCCCAGGGCGTAGATCCCCTTTATCGCTTCCCCTACCTGCTCATCCGGCACATTGCATGGAATATACACAAAATCAAGATTTAATTTTTCTGCAAAATAATTCTGCATCATGGGGGACAGGGAATGTCCTACCGGATTTCCCATGACTCCGCATACCATTGCTTTTCCGCTAATTGTCATCTGCTTACTTCCTCTTATTTTTTCTTTTATAGAAAAATAACACCACTGCCTCCAGATACCGTTTCAGCACTATCTGAATCTCTTCCTTTGGGTGAATGGGTTTTACCAGATAGCTGTAAAGGCCTGCGCGGTTGGCTCCATACACATCCGTAAAAAGCTGATCCCCCACAAAAATCGTGTTGGAGGCAGTGGTTCCCATTTTTTTCATTCCGCTTTCATATCCTTTTACTGAGGGTTTCCCTCCTTTAAAAATATAGGGGGAATCTACCTGGGAGGCAAAGGAGGCCACCCGGGGTTCTTTGTTGTTGGACAACAGGCAGGTACTCATGCCCATGCGGCGAAACTCTGCAAACAGAGAAAGAGCCCTTTTATCAGCCGGGGCTCCGTGGGGTACCAGGGTATTGTCGATGTCAAAAATCACTCCCCTGATTCCATTGTCGTATAACTTTTTATAGGGAATTTCATAAGCAGATTCTGCCATTTCTTTCGGGTAAAATGGTTCCAGCATAGACGGTTCTTTTCCTTTTTTCTCTACTTTTTCAATAATTTTCCAAGTTCTTCCATAAATGTGTTTACGTCTTTAAACTCCCGGTAAACAGAAGCAAAGCGGACGTAAGCTACCTCATCCATGTCTTTTAATTTTTCCATCACCTTCTCGCCGATGGCAGAAGCCTCCACTTCCTTTTCTTCCAGATTAAAAATCCAGTTTTCAATCTCATCTACCATGGCGTTAATCTGCTGGGAAGATACCGGACGTTTGTGGCAGGAATGGAGAATGCCTGCTTCAATTTTAGAACGGTCATAGACTTCTCTGGAATTATCTTTTTTAATTACCATAAGGGGCATGGTCTCCAACTTTTCATACGTTGTAAACCGCTTTCCGCACTTCTCGCACTGACGCCGTCTGCGAATGGAACTGTTATCATCCGCAGGTCTGGAGTCAATTACTTTGGTGTCATCTTCGCTGCAATATGGACACTTCACTGACATTTCCTCCTGCTCTTTTTGTTTATTTTAACCGATTCAGGAAAAAATGGCAAGGTTTTATTGCGGATATGGCCCAAACAGAAACCCCCATATCAGGTCTGTTATTTCAACAGTCTGATATGGGGTTCTAATTTTACTCTCTTATTTTCCGCAACTTCCTACCGCATCTTGAATGTGGAACACTCCGTCTGTCCTGCCTGTGACGCTCCGTTGCCTGAAATTCCCACATGCTCTGCCTGGCAGCGGTGCTGTTCATTATAGATACAGTTTACTGCCTCACAGTCAATCTGCAGACGTTTCTCCGGTGTCTTAAACAGGTTCGTAAACGTACCGTCCCTGTTCTCATCAAAGCTGCCGCAGCAAGTGTCGCAGCAGTCCTTTGCGTGGCATCCGTCTACCACGATTGCCTGCTTACAGCAGCAGTTATCCGAGTTGTGAATACAGCTTTTTACATTACAATCCAGTTTTGTCATGTTCTGTTCCTCCTGTAATTTATTTTCATGTATCGCTACACAAATGGAACTACAGGATTAGCATACCCGGATTTTCAGGAAAATATTTATCTAAAATAATTCACGCCGCTTTCAAAAATTTTCATATCCTGTTCCCCATAGATGTTCATGGCCACAGCCTGGCCCCGCCGCTCGGAATGGGCCATCTTGCCCAGTATCCGTCCGTCTGGGCTGGTAATGCCCTCGATGGCCATGTAGGAACCGTTGGGATTCCAGAATTCATCCATGGTAGGATTTCCCTTGTCGTCCACGTACTGGGTGGCTACCTGTCCATTGTCAAACAGCTTCTTTAACCACTGTTCATTGGCTACGAACCGGCCCTCGCCGTGGGAAGCCGGATTGCAGTACACACCGCCTAAATTGGCGCCTGCCAGCCATGGGGACTTGTCTGTTACCACCTTAATATAAACCATCTTTGAAATATGACGTCCGATATGGTTCATGGTAAGGGTGGGGGAATCCGGGCGCTGCTGTACAATGGCGCCCTCCGGCACCAGCCCTAACTTAATCAGGGCCTGGAATCCGTTGCAGATGCCAAGCATCAGGCCGTCTCTCTGATTCAGAAGCTTCTCAATCTCTTCTTTTATCACCTGGTTGCGGAATACGGCAGCAAAGAATTTGGCGGAACCTTCCGGCTCGTCGCCGGCGGAAAAACCGCCTGGGAACATGACGATCTGGGCCTTTTCGATCTCCCTCTTAAACTCATCCACAGACTCCCTGATATCTTTTGCGCTTAAGTTCCTGAACACTTTGGTAACCACATTGGCTCCCGCCCGCTCAAACGCTTTGGTGCTGTCATACTCACAGTTGGTTCCCGGGAATACCGGAATAAACACATTTGGCTTTGCCACCTTATGCTTGCAGATATAGATATCTTTTGTATCGTATTCGTTGGAAGAAATCTCTGTCTGTTTTACTCCGGACTCTGTGGGAAATACGGATTCCAATGTTCCCGTCCAGTTTTTAAGCGCCTCTTCCACGGTGATTCTGGTATCTTTGTATTCAAATACACCCTTATCCGTCACTTCACCGATTACGGTATAGGAAATGGACAGTTCTCCCACCTTCCCGTCCGGCACCTCACACACAAGATTGCCCCACCCCGGTGCAAAGAAATCTCTCGGATCTACATTATGCTCAATTTTCACTCCCAGCTTGTTGCCAAACGCCATCTTGCTGACAGCCTCCGCCAGTCCGTGGCCTTCCACCGCGTAGGCGGAAATAATCTTTCCTGCCTTAATATCATCCTGCAGCTTCCCGTATCCCTCCATCATCCGGTCATATACCGGCAGGTCATACTCATCTTTCTCAATCTGAAATACCACAATCTTGCTGCCCGGCTTTTTAAACTCCGGTGTGATGATGTCCTTGTGGCTGGCTACATCTACCGCAAAAGAAACCAGGGTTGGAGGAACATTGATCTCGCCGTGCTGCTCCTCATAGAAGGTTCCGGACATACTGTCTTTTCCTCCGATGGACGGAAGGCCCAGGCCCAGCTGTGCCTGATAAGCTCCCAAAAGAGCGGTAAACGGCTGGCTCCAGCGGGACGGATCCTCTGTCATCCTCTGGAAATATTCCTGGAAGGTAAACCGGATTTTCCGGCAGTCTCCGCCTGCTGCCGCAATCTTCGCCACGGAAGAAACCACTGCATAGACAGAACCATGGAATGGGCTCCAGCTGGACAGATAGGGGTCAAAGCCGTAGCTCATCATGGTCACCGTATCCGTCCTGCCTCTGAGAACAGGGAGCTTTGCCACCATAGCCTGGGTCTCTGTCAGCTGATATTTTCCGCCGTAGGGCATAAACACAGAGCCAGCGCCGATGGATCCGTCAAACATCTCCACCAGCCCCTTCTGGGAGCATACGTTTAAGCTGCTTAAGGTCTTCAGCCATTTGTCCTTTACATCCGGAATATCCGCCCTCTCCTCAAAAGGATTCCCCTCTTTTCCAGGCACCGAAAGAACCACAGACGCCTCCTGATGGGCTCCGTTGGTATCCAGAAATGCTCTGCTGATATCTACGATAGTCTTTCCCCGCCAGCTCATCTTAAGTCTGGGCTCTTCCGTCACCACGGCCACAGCCACAGCCTCCAGGTTCTCCTCCGCCGCGTATCCTAAAAAAGCGTCCACATCCCTGGGGTTTACCACCACTGCCATACGCTCCTGAGACTCGGAGATGGCGATCTCCGTGCCGTCCAGGCCCGCATACTTTTTCGGAACCTTGTCCAGATCAATCTGAAGTCCTGCTGCCAGCTCTCCGATAGCCACAGACACACCGCCTGCACCGAAGTCGTTGCATTTGCGGATGAGACGGCTCACCTCCGGCCGATAAAACAGTCTCTGGATCTTTCTCTCCGTAGGCGCATTTCCCTTCTGCACCTCTGCCCCACAGGTCTCGATAGAAGCTTCTGTGTGAACCTTGGAGGATCCGGTGGCGCCGCCGCAGCCGTCCCTGCCTGTCCGTCCGCCTAACAAAATAATGATATCTCCTGGGTCAGAGGTCTCCCGGATCACATTCTTTCTGGGAGCAGCACCCATGACCGCACCGATCTCCATGCGCTTTGCCGCATAGTTGGGGTGATAAACTTCCTTTACATATCCGGTTGCCAGACCGATCTGGTTGCCGTAGGAACTGTATCCGCTGGCTGCTCCGGTGACAATCTTCTTCTGAGGCAGTTTTCCGTGAAGAGTCTCTTTAAGCGTTTTTCTTGGGTCAGCCGCTCCGGTGATACGCATAGCCTGGTACACATAGGTACGGCCGGAAAGAGGATCACGGATAGCTCCCCCAAGACAGGTAGCCGCACCGCCGAAGGGCTCGATCTCCGTGGGATGGTTGTGGGTCTCGTTCTTAAAATTAATAAGCCACTCTTCTGTCTCTCCGTCGATTTCCACAGGAACCACGATGCTGCAGGCATTGATTTCCTCTGACTCCTCCAGATCCTCCAGCTTTCCTTCTTTACGCAGCTTTTTCATTGCCAGAAGAGCCAGATCCATCAGACACACAAACTTGTCGTCCCGGCCTTTGTAAAGTTCCTCTCTGTCTGCCAGGTACTGTCTGTATGTCTTCTCAATCGGCGCTCTGTAATCTCCATCCGTAAATGTTACGTCTTTTAATTCGGTCTGAAAGGTGGTGTGGCGGCAGTGGTCGGACCAGTAGGTATCCAGGACACGGATCTCTGTCATAGACGGATCCCTCTTCTCCTCTTCTGCAAAATACCTCTGTATATGCTGAAAATCTTTAAACGTCATAGCCAGATTCAGGGAACCATAAAGTTCCTTAAGCGACGTCTCGTCAAACCTGCAGAAGCCCTCAAAAATTTTCACATCCGCCGGAGTCTCAAACTCTGTCACCAGAGTCTTTGGCTTTTCGCTGCCTGTCTCCCTGGAATCCACCGGGTTGATGCAGAAGGATTTGACCGCCCCCTCCTGCTCCTCTGTCAGAGTCCCGGAAATCACGTAGGTGACAGCCGAACGGATCACCGGCTCCTCATCCTCCTTTAACAGCTTTACACACTGTTCCGCAGAATCAGCCCTCTGGTCAAACTGCCCCGGCAAGTATTCCACAGAAAATACGGTGTCCCCTGCTTCCGTGGGAAATGTTTCCTCATACAGGGTATCCACCGGCGGTTCCGAAAAAATAGTTCCCAATGCCGCCCTGTAAATTTCCTCCGAAAGATTTTCAATATCATAGCGAATCAAGACCCTGACACCCTTTACGGAGTCAATCCCAAGATAACTGCCAATCTCTTCCTTAAGTTCATGAGCCTTCACGGCAAATTCCGGTTTCTTTTCCACATAAATCCTCTTAACACCCATGACTTTTCCTCCTTGATAAAATTGAAAGACCCTTCTGCATTCGTCTCCAGGCCTGGTTCCCATCACTAAAACAAGCCCAACAAGACTTAAAAACACATTTTCTTACTAGTACTGCCTTGCGGAAATTTCGATGAATTCAGCACCCACTCTTTGCGCCAGTGCCGCGTTGTCGTCAGTCAACGATGCCACCGCATCGCCTCCCTCCTCCGCCTTGCCCTGACACAAATATCGGGCACTGATATTCACCGTTATTTCCGCAAAGCAGTACTAGTGTACTGACTCATTTACTTTCAGCCAAATGACGCAGAATGAATTTTCAGTC